>CAYQDT010000031.1:0-12072 GCA_964416225.1 uncultured bacterium | reverse complement strand
GGCTCCCGCATGAGGTCCCGCAGTGGGACGCCCCGCTCATCCCGCATCAGGCAAGAGAGCACATCCTTCGCGTGAACGATGCCGACGATGGTATCCAGCGTCTCACGGTACACGGGAATCCGCGAGTGGCCGCTCTCCAGGATCGTCCGGGCGGTGTCTTCGGCGGTTGCCTCCAGGCTCACGCTGCGGATGTCGATGCGCGGGACCATGATCTGTCGGGCCACGGTGTCCGTGAACTCGAAGATGGAGTGGATCATCTCCATCTCGTCTTCCTCAAGCACCCCCTCCTCCGCGCTGTCTTCCACGAGGAGCTTGATCTCTTCCTCGGAATGGGCCGCGCGGGAGATGGCGTTGGGATCCGTTCCGGCGGACCGCGTGAGCCAGCGCGCCATCCCGCGCACCGGCCAGAGCGCGGGAGCGAAGAGCAGGGTGAACAGGTAGATGAACCCCGCGTGCCGCATCACCACCTGCTCCGGGTGGCGCGCCGCGAGGGACTTCGGCAGCACCTCCCCCAGAATCGTCACCCCGAGGTAGACCCCGAGGCAGCCCAGGATGAGGCCGGGCCAGGTACCGGCCGGAAGGTGGCGCAGGGAGCCGGCCGCCATTCCCTGGCGGACAAGGGCTAGCTCCAGGCCGACGAAGGCGCCGAGGGGATAGATAGCCGCCTCGGCGAGGGCCTTGGCGAGGTGTGCCGAGGCGTGAAACGTATCAGCGCTCTCGATCACGGTGGCGGCACGCTGCGCGCGTTTCCCGCCGCGGTTCGGCAGGCGTGACCGGCGCGCGTTGCGCACGGCCGTCTCCAGCGCCGAGAGGGCGGCAATCGATGCGAGAAGCAGGGCGGCGATGATCAGCGCGCCGGATAACCAGGGGTCCATGATGTTTGGATGTAAAACGGCACTCCGCTCGGAAACCGGCCCGACGGTCCGGCGCTCCGGCGCCGGACCCGCTTCGGCTCCCGCCCGCGATCCCGGCCGCCGGGCGCCTTGCTAATGCGCGGTACCCAGCGAGGGCAGCAGGATGTGCCGTAAGAGCACCGGAATCAGCCGGTACAACACCACCGGCAGAAGGATGCCCAAAATCGCTCCGAATAGCACCTCCCGAAGCGTGTGCACGCCGGCTTCCACCCGGCTCTGCGCCACCAGGGAGGCGATCAGGATGGCCAGGAACGCCACGTACGGATGCTGCGAGATCAGCAGTATCAGCGTGCACAGGAAGAAAGCGATGGCGGAATGCCCGCTCACCACGCCGCCCTGGAGGAAACGTCCTTTTCCGCCCTTTACCTTCCAGATTACCAGAAGGAGCAGGAGCATGACCATCCCCACCACGGAGGTCCGAATTGCGTCGCCATGCTCCTCGGGGATGCGCACCCAGCGCCGCAGCCCCTCGATATCCACGAAGAGAATGAGGCCCACCACCGCCGCGTTGACCGCCGCGATCAACACCGCTCCGGCGGCCACGTCCTTGGCTACCTTCGCCAGGGGATGGTAGTCCGGAGTGACCAGATCGACCACCGTCTCCAGCGCGGTGTTGAACAGCTCGGCGAGGATCACCAGGCAGATGGCGCTGAGCAGCACCAGCAGCTCCGCGCGCGATAGCTGCCAGACGAATCCGGCCAGCAGCGCCGCGAAGGCGAGGGCGAAGTGAATCCGCAGGTGCTTCTGCGTCTTGAAGCTGAGCAAGACGCCGTTGAGCGCGTAGCGGAAAGAATCGACAGGTGTTTTTGGGCGGAGCACTTCGGCTTGGTGGTCGGCGAGCCTGTTGAACAGCGAGCCTAGCGGCCGGCAGAAATCTTGAATGCGGCGCGGGCCGCGCCGCGCGGGCGATGAGCGGGTTCCTGCCGCGCCTTACTCCGCCTCCGCGGGAGCGTCGACCCGCGCGAGCACCGCGCGCGCCTTCCGGTCCATTTCCGCCGCCTCTTCCTCGGTCTCGTCGTCGTAGCCAAGGAGGTGCAGGGAGCCGTGCAGGACGAGCCATTCCAGCTCTCGCTGGAGGGACTGGCTCCGCTCGTCCGCCTGGCGCTGTGCAGTCGGGATGGAGATCACTAGATCTCCCAGCATCCCGTGCTCCAGCTCTTGTGGGAAGCTCAAGACGTCCGTCGGTTTGTCTTTCCCGCGGTAATCCCGGTTCAACCCGTGGATGAACGGATCATCGCAGAAGACCAGGGAGAGCTCCACGTCCTGCGCCGCGCCCTCACTCTCCAGCAAGGCCGAGAGGAGCTGTAACAGCCGTTTCCGGGGTATCGGCGAGCGCCTTCCGGTCTTCCACTGGTGCTTTATGAGCAGCTCCATCCGCCGCAAGCCTCTTCAAGTCCGCCGTATCGCCGGCCGGGTATTCGATGCGCGCGTGGACCAGACCCGTGAGCGAGCGCGTCATCGACGAAATGATCTTTTCCAGGTCCTTGAACGTCAACTCGCACTCGTCCAATTGGCCGTCTGCCAGGCGATCCCGCACGATCCGCTCGATGAGATCGCGGATCCGGCCGGGGGTGGGCTTTTCCAGCGTCCGGGAGGCGGCCTCGGTGGAGTCGGCGAGCATGATAATGCCGGACTCCTTGGTCTGGGGCCGCGGGCCGTCGTAGCGGAACTGGTACTCCAGCGCGGGAGTGCTCTCCTCCGCGCCGGAGGTCACGGCGCGGTGGTAGAAGTACTTGATCAGGCAGGTGCCGTGATGCTCGCGGATGATGGCGATGATGGGCGGCGGGAGCTTGTACTCCTCCGCCATCTCCACGCCGTCCTTCACGTGAGCGGTCACGATCAGGGAGGAGAGGGAGGGGTTGATTCCCTCGTGGCGATTCTCGGAGGATTGGTTCTCCACGAAGAAGTGGGGGCGCACCACCTTGCCGATGTCATGGTAGTACGAGGCGACGCGGCAGAAAAGGCCGTCCGCGCCGATGGCCTCGGCCGCCGCTTCGGCCAGGTTTCCGACGATGATGCTGTGGGCGTACGTTCCGGGCGCCTCCATGGCCAGCCGGCGCAGCAGGGGGTGGCTCGGGTCCGAGAGCTCCAGCAGCGTCAGGTGCGTGGTCACCCGAAACGGGCGCTCCAGCCACGCGGCGAAAAGAACCCAGAGACCTACCGACGTGACGCCGCCGATGAGGGCCCAGATCACGGTCTGGACCGAGTCGTCCGGAAGCGTTCCCTGGGTGGCGCTGTGGGCGACGAATGCCGCGACGGTGTTCACCAGGGAGACCACCACCACCGCGCGCAGGATCCCGGCCCGGTTGCGGATGGTGGTGACGGCCTGGACGCCGACGAGACTGCTCACGATGGCGAGAATGGCAAACCGGAGCTCCGAGCCGACCATCACCGACGTCAGCAGTGCGAGCGCGACGCCCACGAACACCGCGATCTGCGGGCAGAGGAGCGCGGCCAGGAGCATCGCCCCGAGGGACGACGTGAGCATTGCCAGGAAGCCGAGCTGGTCGTTCGAGAAGCGCAGGCCGAGCGCCATGCTCCCCACGCGGAAGAGCACGAGGCAAAGACAGACCACCACGGCCACCAGCACGAGGGAGGTCTGCTGCCGCAGCACGTTCGGATGGAACTGGTAGAGGTAGAGACCGAAGAGGGCCACCAGGCCGAAGGCCAGCAGCGCGAAGCTGATGGCCGTGACGACGTCCACCCGCTCCTGGATCAGGCCGAGCGCCAGGAGCTTGGTGAGGTGCGCCGGCGTGATCCGCTCCCCTTTGCGAATCACGAGATCGCCGCGGTTGATCGTCTCATACTGGGTCGGGACGTTCTCCATCTCCCGCCGGCGCGCGGCTTCCGTCTCCTCCCGGTTATCGATCCGGTTGTAGGTCAGGCTCTGCGCGGCCACCTCGCCCACCAGCTCGCGCACCGGCTGCGGCAGCTTCACCGCCTCCGCGCGGCCGCGGACGGTCGACCGCGCCATGTCGAGTCCCTCGCGGGGGATCGGCTGCGCCATCGCGTCGTCGACGAGACGCCCCGCCTCTTTCCCGGCAGCGAGCACCTGCTCGGGCGGAATCGCGAGCGCCCGCAGGATCATCTCGGAGGAAAGAAGCGGCATCCGCCGCCGGAGCTCGGCAACGTGCTGCTCCCGGGTGACACCACGGTCACTGTGAAAACGGGCCAGGACGTTGAAGAAGCCCATCGCGCTCTCGCGCGCCTCGGTGTTCGCGCCCAGCACCGTGGAATAGCTGGGGCTGACCTGCGCCGCGATGCGCTGTCTGAGCTCCCGCGTGCGGGCGTGATCCGGGTAGTGGACGTACCGCTGCGCGATCACGTCCGTCCGAGCCGTCTCACCGAGCCGCGCGGGAACCCGGTCCGGCAGCAACTGGATGGTCAGGAGGGTCGTGATGAAGAGTCCGGTGACCAGGGCGATGAGCAGCTTTCGCCAATCACCCCAGCGTTTCCAGACGATGAGCGCGCGGCTGCGCGGCTTTTTATGAAGTGATCTCTTGGACAACGCAGAACGCTGACACAGAGAGGTGAGCGAGAGGGCTCAGGGTGCGGACGGGCGTGCCTTAGACACGATTCCGCGAGGCGGGGTAGATTCCCTGTCGGACCATTGGCGGTGAGACCAGAGTAAGGCTGCCGGCTGCGTGTCCGGGGACACCGCCGGCAGCCTCGAGACCGGGAAGGGTTGAATGGTTCCGGCCGGGCTGCTAGCGCATCTTCCGTGCGTCGGACTGCGCCTTGCGCCGGCGGGCGGCCATCGCCTTGCGCTTCTTGTCGCTCGGCTTCTCGTAGTGCTCGTGCTCACGAGCCTCCTTCAGAATGCCAGACTGCTGGAGCTGCTTCTTGAAGCGCCGCAGCGCCTGATCCAGCGACTCGTTCTGGCGAACCTGAACCTGGGCCAACTTATTCACCCCTCTCAAATGGAATTGTGTGCGGTTGGGCACACAACGCGCAGTATAGTCCGTCTTGTTTCTCGCGTCAAGCCTATCCGGGCGGCCAGCCGAGCTCTCTCCCACCGAGCACGTGCGCGTGGAGATGGTCGACACTCTGCCCCGCGTGGGCGCCGGTGTTCAGCGTCACCCGGAATCCGGACCCGGAAACGCCTTCCTGCCGGGCCACCTCCGCGCAGGCCAGCAGCACCGCGGCCAGCGCATCCGCGTCGGCGGCCCGGGCGCTGCCCAGGTCCCGCATGTGCCGCTTCGGGATCACCAGCACATGGACCGGTGCCTGCGGATGCAGGTCCCGGAAAGCCACCACGTCCTCGTTTTCCAGCACGCGCGCCGCCGGAATCTCTCCGGAGACGATCTTGCAAAAGATGCAGTTTTCTTCCATCGTTCAACCGTCCGTCGCGCCATCGTCCACGCGCTCGCCTGCCGCACCTTCGGAGCCGGCGCTCTCCACGCGGACCTGGACGAGGCTCCCGCGCAGCGTGTCGGGGCCCTCCAGCGCCACCCGCAGGTAATTCTCCGTGAGCCCGCTGAGCGGGCCGCCGCGGCGGTCCCGGTGTTCGACCAGGACCCGGACCACCTCTCCCAGGTACCGCTGCGCGAACTCCAGCCCCAGCCGCTCGGAGAGGGCGTTCAGCGCCTGAACCCGGCGTCCCTTCTCCAGGTGGGGTACGTCATCCGGCCACCGCGCCGCCTGCGTGCCGGTGCGCGGGCTGTACGGGAAGGCGTGGATCTTGCAGAAGCGGGCTTCCTCGCAGAGACGCACGGTCTCTTCGAACTGCGCCTCACTCTCCCCGGGGAAGCCCACGATCACGTCGCAGGTAAGTCCCGCGTGCGGCAGGATCGCGTAAATCCGCCGCGTCAACTCCCGAAACGCCTCGGCCGTGTAGCGGCGGCGCATCCGGCGCAGCACCTCCTCATCGCCCGCCTGGAGCGAGAGGTGCAGGTGCGCGCAGAGCTGTGGCAGCCGCGCCATGGTCTCCAGAAGGTCGTCCGAGGTATCCGCCGGGTCGATCGAGCTCAGGCGGATCCGCTCGATGCCCGGGACCTCCGCCAGACGTTCCAGCAGCACCGCGAGCGGATCCCGCCCCAGGTCCGGCTGGCCCTTCTCGTCGCCATAGTCGCCGATGCAGATCCCGGTGAGGACCAGCTCCCGGTATCCCTGGCGCGCCAACTCCTCCGCTTCCGCGACCACCTCATCCGCGGCCCGGCTGCGCAGCCGACCGCGCGCGAACGGGATGATGCAGAACGTGCAGAAATGGTTGCAGCCGTCCTGGATCTTGATCACGGCCCGGGTCCGCGCCAGCACCCCCTCGCCGTGCGCGAGCAGGTTGACCAGCTCACCGTCCCCGCCCAGGGCGGGAGCCGTCTCCGTCGGAAGCTCGTACAACAGCCGGCCAGTCAGGCGCAGCGTTTCGTCGACCACCTCCGCGAGGCGGGGCTTCTCCCGGTTGGGTACCACCGCCGCAACTCCGGGAAGCGAGCTAACGTGCTGTGGCGCGACATCGGCGTAGCAGCCGGTGGCGATCACCAGCGGATCGTCCCCGGCGCGGCGCGCGCGGCGGATCGCCGCTCGGGACTTCGCGTCGGCATGATCCGTCACGGAGCAGGTGTTGACCACGCACACGTCCGCCGCGTGACCGAACGGGACCACCTCATACCCGAGCCGGAGCAGCTCGGCGGCCGTTTCCCGCGTTTCATACTGGTTGACCTTACAGCCCAGCGTGTACAGGCTCACGCGCGGCCTTCGCAGCATCGACATCCCGCCGCTCCACTATGCGCGGTCGCCCGCCTCATCCGCCTCCCCGCGCCGCGCCTCCCGGTCGGCGTGAGCTTCCTGGACCCGGGCCATGGCGCACTGCGCCGCGGCCTTCATATGTTGCTTCTTTACCCCGGCAATGAACTCGCGCTGCCGCTCCAGACTGCCGCGGGACGCCTCCAGCTCTGGCGCAATCTCGGCGGGGTTCCCGCCCTCCCCGTCACCCAGCAGCTGGGCGAGCCGGGCGTCCTCCAGTTGCGCCTCCAGGTGGTTCACCCGGATTTGCGTGCGGCGCAGTTCATGGTCCAGCTCCGCCAGCCGGCAGCGGATCGCCAGCTCTCGCGCGCCCTTCCGATGACTATCTCGAATTTCCACGGATACTTCCTCGCGCTCTGTCGTTACGCTCGTCGTCAAGCTCTGTCTTCGCGCTCCGCCTTCGAGTTCCGTCCCCGGGCTACGCCCATTCGTCGGACGCCACCTCTTCCGCGGCCGTACCCATCCGGAGGGTCACCCGCACCGAGTCTTCCACGAACTCCGTGATGGCCGCCTCCTCGCCAAGAGCCGCAATCTGCTTCTTGAGCTGGGCGATCTTTGCGTCCAATGCCCGGTCCGCAGCGCGCTCGCGCTCGCGCTCGAGCGCCTGAAGGCGATGCTCCAGCGTGGCACGCCACTCCCGGAGCTGATCGGCTCCGGGACGGTCTCCCAGGAACTGCTGGACCGCCTGTTCGTCGTTCATGCTCACTGTCCCCCTGAAAAACCAAGTGGCCCATTATACCATAGGCACAGACCCCCGCCTTCGCAAAGCGCTCCCACGGGTGGTCTGGATGGGGTACGGAAAATCGAAGGACGAAAGCCGGGTGGCGAAAATGGAATCCGGGGCCGCGGCTCGTTGACGCGGGAAAGGGGACCCACCCACTGCCGCCTTCCGCTCCCCCGCCGCAGGGGACGCTGCGGGCCGGCTACCGGCCCGGTTCGTCCGGCACGGTTTGCAGCTCGAGGCGAAGGCCGCGGCGCGTCTCGGGCTGAATCCGAGCCCGGTCCGCAATCGGGTGACCGACCACCCACACCACCCCCGCGGCGTCCGCCACGACGGGCCACCCCGGCCGCTCCGCGCGCGGGACCTTGCGGCTGGAAAGAACGTCGCTGACCGAACGCGTTCCCGGAGCGCCGAGCGGCCGGAGCCGGTCTCCGGGCTGCGCCGGGCGGAGCGTGAGCGGCGGAACGAGCGCGTCCAGATCGAGGCTGACCGCCTCGCAGCTCTTCGTCACAAGGATGGGGAGATCAACGACGTCGATCCGAAGGCGCCACGGCCTGCCCGGCACGGGGAGAGTGCCCGCCAGCGGAGGAATCACGGCGATGCTTCCCGCCGGGGCCGGGTGGCCCATACGCTCCACCTCCAGCCGCGCTCCGGAGCGCCGCACGCGCAGCTCCAATCCCGGCAGGTTAATGGCGGAATCGACGGAGCCCTCCACAAGGTCCAGCAGCCGGTCCACCAGCGCGCCGTCCGGGGTCGATGGCGAGCCGGGCTCCCGGTCCAGGCTCCGGAGCAGCATGCGGAGCGTGCGGCGGCGAACGGCCCGCGGCGCTTGCAGGAGGGGGGGCAGGTCCAGGGCGGCCATGGCCGGGTCCGCGCCTCCGCACCGGGCCGCCGCGAGGAGCGCGGATGCGGCGGTCTCCAGCGCCCCGCGGTCTTCCAACGCCAGCGCGGACAGTCGCAGCAGGTGTCGGCGGACGCGTGGCTCGATCCGCTCCAGGAGGGGCAGGACCTCCGCCCGGATCCGGTTCCGCCGGTAGCGAAGGTCGTCGTTCGTGGCGTCGTGGAGCGGTTCCAGGCCGTGCGCCCGGCAGTAGGCCTCCAGCTCGGCATGAGTCCGGCGGAGAAGCGGGCGGATGAGAGTGGGCCTCTCCCGGCCGGGCAGCAGCGGGCGCTGCTCCGGCACTCCCGTCAAGCCGTCCGGCCCGCCGCCCCGCAGGAGACTGAGCAGGACGGTCTCCACCTGGTCGTCAGCATGGTGGGCGGTGGCGATCTTGTCGATCGAAAACCGGGCCGCAACCGCTGCGAACGCCGCATAGCGGGCGTCCCGACCCGCTTCCTCCACGGAGATCCGCCGCTCACGGGCGGCTCCCGGGACGTCGACGTACTCCACGTGGAAAGCAAGACCCTGTGCCTCGCACATCCGCTCCAGCGAACGGACATCCGCGTCCGCCGCCGCTCCCCGCATGCCGTGGTGCACGTGCAGCGCGTCGACGGTAACCCGCAGGTCGGCCCGGCGGGCGGCGAGCAGGTGGAGCAGCGCGAGGGAATCCGCGCCTCCCGACAGCGCCACGAGGATGCGCTCCCCAGGTGCGAGGAGAGTCGTATTCAGCAGGCTGCCCGGCGGCCGCTCCGGCCGCAGCTGTTCATGCCTGGGCATGGTGTCCGATCCCGGGACGGAGCACGGCGCTATCCCGCGGCCCGCTTCCGCAGCGCCAGGTACCGCCCGAAAGCGTCGTCCCAGGCAGCGCGGTCCCGCGGGCGGTATTCGACGAGTTCCACGGAGCGGCGGACGACGGCGCGGACATCCGGGTAGTCCAGCGCCTCCAGTCCGACCGCCTGCACGAGCGCGTTACCCATCGCGGTCGCCTCGCTCGGACCGGCGAGGACCGGCCGGCCGAGGGCGTCCGCGATGAACTGGCACAGCACGCGGTTCTGCGTGCCCCCGCCCACCGCATGCAGCACGCGCAGTTCCCGGCCCAGAATACGCTCCAGCTGCTCCCAGCGGACGCGAACGGTCAGCGCGATGCCCTCCAGCGACGCGCGAACATAGGCGCCGATGCCCTCGGGCGCCTTCTGCGCGGTACGGCGGCAATATTCCGCGATAGCGTGCGGCATCCGGGTCGGCTGCAGGAAGATCGGGTCGTCCGGGTCGAGGAGCGCACGGAACGGAGGAGCTTCCGCCGCGAGCGCTGCCAGCTCGGCAAAGCTGTACTCCTCGCCCTCGCTGGCCCAGTGGCGCCGGCATTCCTGCACCAGCCAGAGCCCGGTGATGTTCCGGAGCAGGCGGACCGTGCCGCGCACGCCGCCCTCGTTGCTGAACCCGGACTCCAGCACGGCGGCGTCCAGGTAGGGCCGCTCCACCTCCGCTCCGAAGAGACACCACGTTCCGGCGCTCAGGAAGGCCCAATCACGGCCCTCACCCGGAGTTGCAACCACGGCGGAGGCCGTGTCGTGCGTGGCGGGACAGACCACCGCCGTGCTCGCGCCGAGGCCCGTCTCCCGCGCGATCGGCGCCCGCAGCGACCCGAGGTTGCTTCCGGGCTGCGCGATCTCCGGTAGGCAGTGAGCCGAGATGTCCAGGCGCTGGAGCAGGTCGCGATCCCAGTCCCGGCTCGCGGCGCCGACGGCCTGGGTCGTGCTGGCGTTCGTGTAGTCGACGGTCCGGCTCCCGCAAAGCCAGTAGTGGAAGAGGTCCGGCATGAGGAGCAGTCGCTCCGCGCGCGCCAGGGGCTCCGGGTCCTGCCGCACCTGCGCCATGAGCTGGTAGAGCGTGTTCAGCTCCATGAACTGCAGACCGGTCCGCCGGAAGATCTCGTCCCGGCTCACCGCCCGGAACGCCTCCTGCATCAGACCGGAGGTGCGGCCGTCCCGGTAGCACACCGGGTTCTGCAGGAGGCGCCCGGTGGGGTCCAGCAGTCCATAGTCGACACCCCAGGTGTCCACCCCGATGCTGTCGACGTCGTCGAACGCATGCGCCGCCTTCCGGAGCCCGGCGAGGATCTCGCTCCAGAGGTACGGCGCGTCCCAGTGCCACGTCTGCCCGCCGTCGTGCGGCACCGGAACGCCGGCGTGCGGAAAGCGGTGCACTTCCTCTACGGCCAGCTTCAGTCCGGAGCCGGCATCCGCCAGTTTCGCCGCCAGCGCGCGCCCGCCGCTGGCCCCGAGGTCAATCGCAAGCAGTCTCATCCACGCGCTCCGCGGCCCGCGCGGGCCGTCACTCTGCCTATCGTTGCCATGCCGCTGCCGGAACTCCTGCGCGGGCGCCTCCGGCCGGACGCGGGATGGACTCCGGAGTTCAAACAGCCGTCGCACTGGAACAAGCAGCTCTTCACCGGTCGGACCGCGGCCGGCGAAACCAGCCGGACCGGGGACAATAGGCGCCCGGGCCCGCTGGTCCGGGTGAGGGCTGGAAATCGAGCGGAGGCCCAGGCATCGGCGGTGATGGGACCGGACGCGAGGCGCTGCGGCCGCGGTCCCGCCAGGAATCGTGGGAAGGGGGATGAGGGGGCCCGATAAGGCCGGGCGCACTCCGCGCCCGGCCTTATCGGGCGGGCTCCGGCCTAACGCGCTGAAAGCTCGTGGACGTAGTCGACCAGCCGGATCACGTTGTCGACCGGCGTCTTCGGCAAGATCCCATGACCCAGGTTGAAGATATGGCCCGGCCGGCCGCCGGCCTGGTGGAGAATGTGGGCCGCCCGCCGCCGTATATATTCCGGCTCCGCGTAGAGCACGAGCGGGTCCAGGTTGCCCTGCACGGCGCGGTCATGACCCACGTCCGCCCAGCCGCGGTCCAGCTCGGTCCGCCAATCCAGGCCGATCACGTCGCCCCCCGCCGCGCGCATGTCACGGAGCAGCGTGGCGGTGCCCGTGCCGAAGTGGATCACCGGGACTCCCGGCGTGATTCCCTGGATCAGCGTCCGCGCGTGCGGCAGGACAAACTCCCGGTAGTCTTCCGGCCCGAGGCAGCCCACCCAGCTATCGAAGATCTGGATGCACTGCGCGCCGGCCTCCACCTGCCGGTTCACGTAGGCGATCAGGCCGCGGGAGATCCGGTCCATCAGCGCGTGCCAGGCACCCGCGTCCCGGTACATCAGGCTCTTCGTGTTCTCGTAGTTCCGAGAGCCGCCGCCCTCGATCACGTAAGAGGCCAGGGTGAAGGGCGCGCCGCAGAAGCCGATGAGCGGGATCTCCGGCTTGAGGGCCCGCCGCGTGGCGCGGACCGCGTCATACACGTAGCCGAGGCTGTCCGGATCGACCTCCCGCAAGCGGTCGACGTCCGCGCTTCCGCGCACGGTGGGGGAGATCACCGGGCCGTCCCCGTGGCTATACTCCAGGTTCAGGCCGAGCGGCTCCACGATGAGCAGGATGTCCGCGAAAAGGATGGCGGCGTCCGCGCCGATCCGTTCCTGGGCAGTCACCGTGACTTCCGCCACCAGGTCCGGGTTTTTACAGAGCTCGAGGAAGCTGTGGCGCGCCCGGACCTCCCGGTAGTCGCTCATGTAGCGTCCCGCCTGCCGCATCAGCCACACCGGCGTGTATGGAACCGGCTCCCGCCGGCACGCCCGCAGAAATGGGGAATCGTGCCAGGGCTCACCCGCCGGGGGCGCCTCCCGGGCCGCCGCGTGGACGCGCTCCTCTTTCTCCGCGAGGAGCTCCCGCGAACGCTCCGCCGCTTCCCGGACGAGCTGGCCCATC
>CAYQDT010000030.1:0-12078 GCA_964416225.1 uncultured bacterium | reverse complement strand
GAGGGGAATGAAAGCCAGGAAGCCGCCTGTCTCATCCTGCAGCTCGCGCAGCCGGCACAGATGCTCGACCCGCTCCGGCAGGGTCTCGATGTGACCGTACAGCATCGTGGCGTTGGATTTCAGCCCCACCGAGTGAGCAATCCGCGCGGTCTCCAGCCAGTCCCGCCAGTCCAGCTTTTTCTTATACAGCTCTTCATGCACCCGCGGGGTCAGCACTTCCGCGCCGCCCCCCGGCAGCGCGCCGAGGCCGTGGTCCATCAGCTCCAGAAGCACCTCCCGGAGCGGCCGGTCCGCTTTCCGCGCGATCTGCTGGAGCTCAATCATCGTGAACGCCTTCACGGTGGCGGCCGGACGCGCCTCCTTCACCGTCCGGACGAGGTCCAGGTAATAGGTGTACGGAAGGCGCGGGTTGATGCCGCCAACCATGTGTACTTCGGTGATGGGGACGTCCCGGTAGCGCTCGATCCGGTCACGGACCGCGGCCATGTCCAGCTCGTACGGCTTCGGGCCGCCCTTCTTCGCGTAGAAGGAGCAGAACTTGCAGTCCTTATTGCAGATGTTCGTGTAGTTGATGTGCTGGTTCCGCACGAAGTAGGTGAGGTCGCCGTGGGCGCGCTCGCGGACCCAGTTCGCCATGCAGCCGATCGCGGTGACTTCATGGCTCTCGTACAGCCGGACACCATCTTCGAAAGAGAGACGGGTGCCGGACTGAACCTTCTCCCAGAGGTCGGCCAGGCCGGCGCGCTCGATGCTGCGGTCCAGGAATGCTTGGGTGGGACTCATAAAAGCTCTCGTCCGGTTCGCGGGCGGATCCGCCGCGGGGCTGCGGCGAGGGCGCTCTACGGGATTGTATCATCCGACCCGCGGCCGCTCTGGCGGCCGGACGGGCGGTCAGACGGCGAGCCGCACCGTCTCTCCACCCCGTTGACCGCTCTGGATGGCTGCCTCCATGAAGGCGGTGACTTCCAGCATCTCTCGCGGGTCCAGCGGCTCCTTACCGGATTGGAACATCTCGACGATGCGCTTGAGCTGCTCGCGGTAGATATACGCGGCGTTGATGACGGCGGGAACCACCGCGTGCTCGCAGAACGCGGTGAAGCCGTAGCTGTGCGTGCCGGAGCGCGTCGCGCGGACGGTGCCGAGCCGGCCGTCCTTCCACCGCCCGGTCACTACGTCCGCGTCCCGCTCGCCGACCTGGGAGACGGAGACGCAGCCAGGTCCCATCAGGGCGAAGAGGGTCTCCACGGCATGGACCCCGTAGTGGAAGAGACCCGGGTTTCGCGGATGCTGGGTGCCCGGGCTGTAGGCGTCGCAGCCGAGCACTTTTCCGGCATGCATGCCCCCGGAGAGGAGGTTCGTCACCTCGGCGGCGTATCGGAGCGAGGAAGAGGAGGTGAGCGGGACTTTCTTCCGCGCGGCTAGGTCGATCAGCGCCCGGGCGTCCGCCACCGAGCAGGTAAAGGGCTTGTCGATGAACGTGGGGATGCCCGCTTCGAGGAAGCGACGCGCCCGCTCGAGGTGCACGCTCCCATCCACCGACTCGATGCAAACGGCATCGATCTTCCCCAGCATGTCTTCCGGCCGGGGCACGAGCGGCAGCTTGAGATCCTCGGTGAAAGCCCGGACAAACTGCTCCACGCGCGCCGGCTCCGAGATTGCGGAGGGCAGTGAACAGCCCACCACCACCCGCGCGCCCTCCACCCACTGCTCGGGCCCGACCCCTTGATGGTTCAGCCGGCGGGTGAATTCCACCGAGTGTGAGCTGTCGAAGTCTACGATGCCGATCCGTATCATGACGATCTCTCCTTCCGGGGCACCGTTCCCCCGCGCGACACCGGGGACCTCTCGCCGCTCTCCGCCCCGGCGGCACGGAGCCGCGGGTACTCGGGCAAGGCTCCGCGCGCGTGACCCGCGGAACGATGGACTGCGGCAGAGCAGCGTGGGCGCGGGCGGGCTGCGGAACGCGTGAGGCGGCTCCGGAAGAAACCACCCGCTCCGGTCCCCCGAGGAGGAAGCAGGCACCGGGCAGGAGAAGCGCCGGAGCCCGGGGCGAGGCCGGCGGAAGGGCTACCGGTAGTTGATGAACTGGAGGTCGACGGGGAGTTCCGCGCCGCGGAGCAACTGGATGACGCCCTGGAGGTCATCACGGGACTTGCCGGTGACCCGCACCTGATCACCCTGGATCTGCGTGGTCACCTTCTTCCCGCTGTCCTTGATCAGCTTCACGATTTTGCGGGCGGTGTCGGAGTCGAGACCCTGCTTCAGCTTGATCTCCTGGCGGACGGTGCCCTTGGCGGCCGGCTCGATCTTCCCGTAGTCCAGCGACTTGATCGAGACGCCGCGCTTGACCATCTTCCCCTGCAGCACATCCAGCAGCGCCTTGAGCTTGTACTCATCATCCGAGTGGACCTTGAGCGCTTCGCCCTCGATCTGGACGTCCGAAACCGAGTTCTTGAAGTCAAACCGATTTGCGATATCCCGCATCGTTTGCTCGACGGCGTTCTTCAACTCCGCCATGTCGACCTTCGAAACCACGTCAAATGAGCTGTCGGCCATGATCCTCTCCCGCGCGTCGGCGCTCCGCTGCGGTAAAACGATACCATCTGCGTAGCTGCGTGTCACGCCGCCGGAGCGGGGGGCGGCCCCTTCCGGTGGGTACTCCGCTGCGCTCGCGCGCGTTGTCGGGGCCATCCGCAGCCGACAATGGTGATGCGTGCAGCCAGCCGCCGTCGCGTTGCCGAAGCAGCCGCCGTCCCGCCATCCCGCCCCGCGTCGCCGAACACCATGCGTTACATCAACCAGATTTTCACCACCTCCTTCGGCGAAGAATGGTCGAACGAGCGCCTGCTCCCGGCCTACGAGAGCTGCATCGAAGCGCTGCCCCTGGCGGATGAGGAGCGCACGCGCATCCGGGATTTTGTCCGCTTCCAGCTGGTGGGGGAGCGCTCACGCCGGACCATTCTCAACCAGTTCCACGAGCTGGGCGACTTCCGGACCCGGGCGGAAGCCTTCGAGCGCGGCGCCGAGCTGGCGCTCGACCAGCTCGCGGAGCAGATCGCGCCGGCCGCGGAGACGGCGCGCGTCCGCTTCGACGCCGTGGTCACCACCACCGCGACGGGGAACCTGATGCCGGGTCTGAGCTACCGCATCGCTCGCCGTCTCGGCGGCCTGGTGGCGCCCGACACCCTCATGTGGGACCTCGGCAATGTCGGGTGTACGGGCAGCCTGAAGGCCCTCAACCTGGTCCGATCGCTCCAGCCGGAGCTGAAGAACATCCTGGTGGTAGCGGTCGAATGCCCCACCACTCTGATCCAGACGGGGGCCACGGCGCTGGATACGTGGCAGGGGAACTGCACGTTCGGCGACGGCGCGCTGGCGCTCTGGATCTCGGACGACCCGACGCAGGGGGAGACCGCGCTGGCAATGGAGCAGTTCGCCTATCGGCAGCGGTCCGACACCGGTCTTCCGCTGATCCGCTGGTCCTACCGCGACTACTACACATTCGCGCTGCACGATGAGAAGACGTTCGACCGGGACGTGCGGGAGTACGTGATCGGCGCGCTCGCGGAGACGGAAGCCGGCTGGAAGGAGGAGCCGCGCTGGGCCATTCATCCGGCGGGGATCGCGCTTCTGGTTCGCATCTCCCGCAAGCTCGGGATTCCGGGGGAAGCGATTCAACCCTCCGTGCGCCATTACCGGAAGTGGTCCAACCAGAGCAGCGTGAGCATCCTCCACATTCTGCGGGATGTCGCCGCGGACACGCCCGACGGCTCGGCCGTGAACCTGCTCACGATGGGGGCGGGCTTCAATGTGATCTACGGCCGCGTGCGTAAGCAGCGGTAGTCCGCACCCGGGCGCCCGGCGCCCTGCCATCACCGATTCCCCCCGACCACCCACCCCGTAAGGAGCGCGACGTGACCCCTGAAACCGTCCTGAGCATGATGAAGTCCTTCTTCGCGGACAAGCAGCCAGCCGAGGTGATGGAAAGCTTCGCAGAGCAGCGGCCCCGCACGCTCCTCACCCAGAGTCTGGACGTGGTGGACTTCGTGGTTTTCCTCGAAGAGGAGCTCGGACGCGAGATCGACATCCAGCAGGTTGGAGAGGCGATCGTCAGCAAGAACTTCGGGGAGCTCTCCGTCGAGGTTTCCCGGATGCTGGCGGAAAGCTAACCGGAAGCATCCGGCTCCCGCGCCGGGCGGGGCCGTCCATGTGCTCCTAGGCACCGGAAGGCCGCCGTGATGGTCCGGGCGCCGTGATCCAGCCGGACTCGCCCACCGTCCCGTGCTCGGCCGGCTCCCGGTCGGTCATCCCGGGCTTCCGCTCGACCGGGCTTCCGCGCCATTTAGCGGCGCGGTAAAATTCCAACGAAACGGAAAACAACGGTCCGGCGTATCCGGTGTCACAGAGGGTTAATCTGGATTGTGACGCAACCTGCGCGCGCTCTGGGGAGTACGCGGAACGTCCATCCTCGCAAACGGCGGCCAGGCAACGCCGCGGCGCGCTGCCCGGTCCAGCATCTCGGCAGCGGTAGCGTCCGGCGAGAACCACGAGGCAGCGGGCACCATGATCAGCATCAAGGGAAACAAAGCCAGGTTATGTGACGGCATCACCCGGCGTGATTTCGTGCGTCTGGGCGCGCTCGGGACCATGGGGCTGAGCCTGCCCGCGCTGCTCCAGGCCGAGGCGGCGGCCGCCGCGGCCGCGAAGGCCGCCGGAAAAAGCTCCCCGCGCCAGAAGAACTGCATCCTCTTCTTCCTGATGGGCGGTCAGTCGCAGCTCGACATGTGGGACATGAAGCCGGATGCTCCCGAAGGGATCCGCGGCGAGTTCAAGCCGATCGGAACCAGCGTGGACGGCATCCAGATCTGCGAGCATATGCCGCTGCTCGCGAAGCGCGCGCACAAGTTCGCGATCATCCGGTCGATGACGCACCACATCAAGAACCACGCGCCGGCTGGCTACTACGCACTCACGGGGATGGAGCCGAAGCGAGACATCAACAACTTCGGCCTCAATCCGGACGACTATCCGGCGCTGGGCTCGATGATCACCTACCTCGACCCCAGTAAGCGGCCCGTGCCCTCCTACGTGCAGCTCTCGCCGGGCCTGGTGGGAGACACCGGCATCCAGATGCCGGGCTTTCACGGGGGGATGCTCGGCGCGAAATACGATCCCCTGAAAGTCACGAACGACCCGAACCTGCCCAATTTCGAGGTCGAGGAGCTTTCTCTGCCGCAGGGCGTGTCCGACCAGCGGCTGGCTTCCCGCCGGTCGCTCCTGCAGCTCGTGGAGAGCGAGTTCCCGCTTATCCAGGATTCACCGGCCGTCGGGCGGCTGGACAGTTTCTACCAGCGCGCGTTCAACCTGGTGACCTCGCCGGAAGCGCGGAAGGCGTTCGACATCAGCCAGGAGAGCGCAAAGCTTCGCGAGCGGTACGGCCGCAACATCTACGCGCAGCAGGTGCTCCTCGCGCGCCGTCTGGTGGAGGCGGGCACCCGCCTGGTCACCATCGTGTGGGGCGGGCCGATCAATGCGCCGCTCGATTACTGGGACACGCACAAGGGCAACTTCACCAAGCAGAAGGAGAAGCTGCTGCCGACCTTCGACCAGTGCTACAGCGCGCTGATTGACGACCTGGAAGACCGGGGGCTGCTGGAAGATACCCTCGTCCTGGCCATGGGCGAGTTCGGACGGACCCCACGCGTCGGACAGATCACCGCGAACGGCGGAACGGACAGCACCGGCCGGGACCACTGGCCGTTCTGCTACAGCGTGACCCTCACGGGCGCCGGCATCAAGACCGGCCAGGTAATCGGGAAGAGTGACGAAACCACCTATACCTACGAAGAGCGGCCGGTGACCCCGGAAGACATGATGGCCACCGTGTATCACGCGCTCGGGATGGATCACCGGCAGATGTTCAAGGACCAGCTGGATCGACCGCTGCCGATTGTGCGGGACGGCGAGCCGGTTTACGAGCTCTGGGGCAGCAAAGTCTGACCCCGGAGCGGCCCGCTCCGGTCCGGCGGGCCTCCCTTTGTCTGCGTGCAGCGAGGTTCGACGTGCGATCGTTTGGATGGCTCCTCTCTCTGGCTGCCCTGGCCGCCGTGCCCGGATACGCTGCGCCGGCACGTCCAGCGGGAAAGCGCGCCGCGCCCACCGCTGCTTCAGCGTCGATCGCGGTGGCTCCGGCGGCCGTGACGCTAACCGGCGCTCGGAGTGAGCAGGGCCTGGTGGTCACCGGCACGCTGACCGACGGAACCCTGAAAGACCTCACCGCCTCCGCGCGCCTTCACGTTGCGGATCCACGGGTGGCCACCGTGGTGACCGACGCGAACGATCCGGCACGGCGGGTTCTCCGCCCAGTGGGGGACGGCTCCACCACCGTGAGCGTCTCCGCGCCGGGCGCCGTGCCGGTGTCCGTTCGAGTATCCGTGCAGCGGGCCCGGGAGACCACGCCGGTATCGTTCCGGAACGAAGTGATCCCCGCGCTGACCAAGGCAGGCTGCAACCAGGGTATCTGCCATGGTACTCCCACCGGTAAGGGCGGTTTCCGCCTCAGCCTCCAGGGATACGCGCCGGATCTCGATTACCAGTGCATCGTCCGGGAGGGAAACTCGCGGCGGATCAATCCGTCCGATCCCGGCCGGAGCCTCATCCTGCTCAAGCCGATGGTGGAGGTGCCCCACGCCGGCGGGAAGCGGCTCTCGCCCGACATGCCGGAATTCAAGATCCTCACCCGGTGGATTGCGGAGGGCGCGCACGACGACCCGCCCAACGCCCCGGAACTGAAGAGCGTCGAGATCCTTCCGGGCGCCCGTACCCTGAAGGTCCCGGGCGCGAAGCAGCAGGTTGCGGTGGTGGCGCATTACTCCGACGGGACGGCGCGGGACGTCACCAGCGTCGCCAAGCTCTCGACGAGTGATGAGGACTCCGCCAGCATCTCTCGGGAGGGGATGGTGGAGGGGCTGCGGCGCGGCACCGTCGCGGTACTGGTGCGCTTCCGCGAGGAGCTGCAGACCCTGCCCCTGACACTGATCAAGGACGTCCCGGGGTTCGCCTGGAATAATCCGCCGGCGCAGAACTACATCGACAACCTGGTCTATCAGCGCCTCAAGCTGTTCCAGATCCCCGCGTCCGGCCTCTCTTCCGACACGGAGTTTCTGCGCCGGTCCTACCTGGACACCGTCGGAATGCTGCCGAAGCCGGAAGAAGTGCGGGCTTTCCTGGCGGACCCACGGCCCGAGAAGCGGGCACGGCTGATCGACCAGCTCACGCAGCGGCCGGAGTTCGCGGACTTCTGGGCGGTGAAGTGGGCGGACGTGCTCCGCATCCAGGACGAGACGCTCCACGAGGGAGGCGCCCGCGCGTTCTTCAAGTGGGTGCGCGAGAGCATCGCCGGCAACAAGCCGGTCAACCAGTTCGTCCACGAGCTCCTGACGGCCTCCGGCGGCACCCTCGACCACCCGCCGGCCGGCTTCTACCGCACGACGAGTGAGCCGGACGAAACGTCCCAGGCCGTGGCCCAGCTCTTCCTCGGTGTCCGGATGGGCTGCGCCAAGTGCCACAACCATCCGTTCGACCGCTGGACGCAGGATGAGTACTACGAGCTGGCCGCATTCTTCGCCCAGGTGCGGACCAAAGGGGGGAAGGGGGAGGACGAGGACACCATTTACCTGGACGCGGATGGGGAGGTCAGCCACCCGCGGACGGGGAAGACGATGCTCCCGAAGCTTCTCGGCGCCGAGTTTCCGAGGCTGAAGCCGGGTGAAGACCGCCGCCAGGCGCTGGCGAACTGGGTTGTCGCGAAGGACAATCCGTTCTTCGCCCGGGAAATGGTCAACCGCACCTGGGCCAACCTGCTGGGACGCGGCCTGGTCGAGCCGATCGACGATTTCCGTGCCTCCAATCCGTCCGTCAATCAGCCGCTCCTGGATGCGCTGGCAAAGGACTTCGTGGAGCATGGCTACGACTTCCGGTACCTCGTGCGGACCATTATGAAGTCGCGCACCTATCAGCTCACGGCGAGCTCCGTGCCGCTGAACCATGACGATCAGCTCTACTTCTCCCATGCCAACAGCCGGATGCTGACGGCGGAGCAGCTCGCGGACGCGATCGCGCAGGTGACGGGAGTTCCCGAGGTGTACGAGGGTTACCCGCCGGGGACCCGCGCCATGCAGATCGCCGGGACGAAGGGCCGGTCGCCCTTTATGAAAGTGTTCGGTCGTCCGGAGCGCAACCTGAACTGCGAGTGCGAGCGGGAAAAGGAGCCGACGCTGTTCCAGGCGCTCGCCATGATCAGCGGGCGGGCCATCCAGAACAAGCTCCACAGCGATGAGGGGCGAATTGCGGAGCTCGCGAAGTCGAGCACCCCGCTCCCGCGGGTTGTGGAGGAGCTGTACCTCTCCACCCTGACCCGCTTCCCGACGAACCGGGAGACGCGGGAGTGGAACGCCTACCTCGGCAAGCAGCCGGACCGGCGGCAGGCGCTGGAAGACCTGGGGTGGGTGCTCCTCAACTCGAAGGAGTTCCTCTTCCGGCACTGATCGGCTGTCGGATCGTCCACGAGCATCCGGCAACGGATCGTCGCCGACGAGAAGGAAGACGGGGTTGGGGCCGGCGCCTCGACCCCGTTGTCTCGTCCCGGACGCCATCCGCTGCAGGTCCGGTCGGCGAGCTCAAGCGCCGGCAGTCACCGGCAACCGCGCGTCTTCCGCTTCATTGTTCACGGCCTGGACCAGCGCGCGCATGTAGGCGATGGAGTACGCCAGTCCCGTTCCCGCCCCGCCGATCATCTGCGGGATGTGGTCCGGGATGATGCAGCCGTCATACTCCACGGCGCGCAGGGCCTGCATTACGCGGTGCATGTCCTGATAGCCGTCGTCGATGAAGGTTTCCTGCCACGGCGCCGGCATCGGATTACTCACGTTGCGGAAGTGGACCTTGAACAGCTTGCCGCGCTCCCCGAAGTACCGGATGGCCTCGATCACGTCGCAGCCCATGCCGACCGAGCCCCCCTCCAGCCAGCACCCCACGCAGAGGCAGACGCCGAAGTTGGGGCTGTCCGCGAGCTCCAGCGCACGCTGGTAGCCGGCAAAACTGCCGAAGATGCACCGCGGAATGCCGCCTAGCGCGTAGACCGGCGGGTCATCCGGATGGAAGCCGATGTAGATGCCCTCCTCTTCCGCCACCGGCATCACCTTCCGCACGAAGTAGGCGTAGTTGTCCCACAGCTCCTCTTCAGTGAACGGGCGGCCGTGGGTCAGCTCGCCTTCGTAGACCTTGCCGTCCCAGTGCCCCCGGGCGCTGGCAATGTCCAGCTGGCGCGCCTCGACGCCGCCGCGCCCGGCGGTGCGGCCCGTGCTCCAGATGCCGTTGCCCATGTGGGCATAGGTGTGGTAGTGGATGCCGGCGGCGCCCAGGTTGCGCAGGAACGTGCAGAATTCCTCGATCTTCTCGTCCCGGCCCGGGAGGTTGAGGGTGATCTGATCCACGTTGTGCACACGGTGGTTGGCGATCCGGTAAATCTTCAGACCGTAGTCCCCCAGCCGCCGGGCGAAGCGGCGGTAGTGCTCCGCCGAGTGGTGGGTGGGGTCCTGGACGTTGAGCATGGCCCATTCCACGCCCAACTGCTCCAGGAGCTTCAGCTCTTCATCGCTGGCGTCGGATGAGACGTAGGTGCCGATCTGGATCCCGGGACGGTTGCCGAAGTAGCCGGGAACGGCGCGCAAGGGATAGCCGTGGGAGGAGGTGAAAGTCGTCATGTAGCTGCCTTGTCGAAGGGCGGTTGCAGAAGCGCTCCGTCGATGGAGCGGCACTTCCTCGTTCATCGCGCGCCCCTAAATCCCTCGACCGGCCAGGCCAACGCACCGAGGCCCCGCCCTTTCCACGCCCGGACGCTGCAGGTCCGCTCATTTCGGCGGCGCTCATCGGTCCAGCATCCCTCCGTTTCGGACCTTCCACCCGGGATGGGATGCGCGTTACCCTGGAAGCGGCGCCAGGCGCGTGCCGGGGTAGTAGTGAGCGAGGATCTGGCGGAACCTGTAGCCCTGCCGGGCCATGCCGTTCGCGCCGATCTGGCAGAGGCCCAGGCCGTGCCCAAAGCCGGTGCCGGTGAAGCGGTAGGTATGCGCCGTTGGCTGGTCCACGGTCACGCGGGTCGACTTCAGCGTCAGCCCACCGAGTGCCCTGCGCAGTTCCCAGCCCGTCACGGTCTTCTCGACCGGACCGCTAGCCGGCGGCGTGAGTCCGAGCGCGGCCATCGCGAGCTGCGGGTCCGCTTCGCCGCGAAGCCGGACCGCCGTGATGCGGTTTGAAGGGTCGTTGCCGGTCACCTTCAGGTCCCGGAGCTTGCCCACGTACGTTTCCGGGTCCCGGTTGAGACGCTCCTCGACCTGCTCCCGCGTCAACTGCCGCACCCAGTGGTGGTAGGGGCTCGCGGCGCAGAAGTCCGCTCCGTGGGGCGGAGCGTCCCGCACAACCCGTAGATACGGCAGGGGCTCCGCCGGCTTGTCCTTGAGCGGAACTTCGTCCGCGCGCGTGCTCAATCCCCCGCAGTCGGCCGAGTAGAACGCGTACACCAGCCGGGGACCATCCCAGAGGCAGAGGTGACGAGTCGCCTTCACCGCGGCGAGCCCGCGCCGCGCCTTCGGGAGGTAGCCCACGAACATCTGGCAGTCGGTTCCATCGCACAGGTCGTACGCGCCATGTTTCCCGCGCTCGACGAGCGCGTACGTGCGCGCCGCCACCGCCAGCGCCTTCTGCGCCTCCGGATGGTAGCCCAGCGGCAACTCACCCGGCAGCACGCCCTGAAGGTACTGCTCAATCTCCAGCTCATCGATGAGCTGGAGCCCGGTGCCGGCCAGCGATACATGCAGCCGGCCGGGATAATGCCGGCGGCCAATGTCCAGCAGCCCTCCGGCGAGGATCAACTCCTTCCCCCGGACGGAGCCCCGAGGCGTGCGTGCGATCACCTCGCCCGCCGTAAAATCGGCGCTGAGGGATACCACGCCGGCGGAAGTCAGGGCCGCCAGCTTTCGCCCGGTGGATCCGTCCAGAATCGCGCCGGCGGCCGTCGGCTTGACCCCGAGCCGGCTGCCGCCGCTGATACTCCGAAGACCGATCCGGATCTTTCCGTCCAGCGGTCTCGCGGCGGGCCGGGTTCCGCCGCGGGTACCGGTGCTTGCGTGCCCGCCCCCGGTCGCCGCGGCGTGAGGGCGCCCGCGCCACAGCATCGCAGCCCCTGCCGAGGCGAGCAGCAGCACGGCACCGAACGCCAGGCGGCGAGAGGGGGTGGGCTGGAGGGACGCGGGCATCAGAGCATCCTATTCTGGAAGGGAAACCGGTCGCCGGCGCGCATCCGGTAAAGCATCCTACGCGGAAGGCGCGGAGATGTACGTCCGTGAATCGCCAACCGCAACAACCAGTTGTCCGGACCGCCGGTCCAGGCGCGGAGACGCCCCATCCCTTCCACAATCAGCGGAAAATCCGCGGCGGGGAACCGGGTGGGCGTAGGAGAGCGCGTCCGCTGAGATTATGCTGCCACGCGGTTCTCCTCCGCGCCCCCCGCTGTGGGTCGCGCAGCGCGGCGCCAGCGCCCGCCACACTTCGAGCCGCCGTGCCGTACCGTTGGCCGCACCAGGCACGCACCTCTTCGCCGGTGAAAGAGCGAGTCCGCGCCCGAGTCAACTTTACCGGGAAAAGGCACCGCAATCAGGCGGGGAGCCGCGTTAGCTCGGCTCCCGCCAGCGCGGCGGGATGTTGGGGTTTTCATCTCCGTAGGCGAGCTGAACGTAATTGAGCTGGCCCTGGAAGTAGGCCAGGGCGGTCATCACAAACGGCAGATAGCGCCGGATCGGCATCCGGGCACCCCACGGCGCCTGCATCTCCTGCTCCAGATCCGCCTCCGTGAGCGCCGAGAGCGCCGCCACCAGCTCCCGCAGCGCTTCGTCTACCCCGGCGCGCGCCGCCTCCCGGTCTTCCGGCGTAGCAGCGTCAAACACCGAGCGATCGGCGGGAAGGCCGCGCTCCCGGAGCCCGTGCGCGATCATCCGGAGGTGGCGGGCAAGCCGCGCCGCG
>CAYQDT010000029.1:0-12165 GCA_964416225.1 uncultured bacterium | reverse complement strand
GGTATCCCTGGCTCACATCGAACCGCTCAATGGCGGTGATGAGGCCGATGTTGCCCTCCTGAACGAGATCGTCCTGGGAGAGGCTGCGGCAGCGATAGCGCCGGGTAACCCGGTAAACCAGCCGGATACTCGCCCGGATGAGGCGCTCCATCGCGGCGCCGTCGCCCGCCTGCGCGCGTCGAATCAGCGCTGTCTCCTCATCGCGGGTCACCGGGCGGGTGTCCGCCGCGTAGGATCGTCGGTGGGGCGCCGGGAAATCCCGGTGATGCTCGGGAATGGAAGTGGTGAGTGCGGAGGTGCTCATGTTTGGCCTCGGAGCCAATTGATGAAGGGGCGACCGGATGGCCGTGTTCTTTGCTGGCAGTAGGTTACCGTGACATCGATCTTCTAAGATGTGTTTTGGGGAACCCGGCGGGTGTGAAACAGCTCACAGAGGGCGGGAACCGCGCAGACGGACTGGGCGCCTAATCGCTGTAAGGCGCTCCGGGCCGGCTGCAGTTGCGGGGCGTGCGCCGATCGGGGATACACGGGATTGAGGGGAATCGGAAGCGGCTTCTGGATCCGGCGAGCGGTCGCCGGATTGGTGCTGGTCGTGGGGATGCTCGGCGTCCGTCCGGCATCCGCCCAGGGACTGCGCGTCGCACAGCCGAATGCCGCGCACTTCCCCGAGGTGACGCTGTACGCCTACCCGACGGACCACCGGGGCGTGGTGCTGGAGAACCTGGCGCCCAACACCTTTCATGTGGTGGAAGATGGGAAGGATGCCGGCTCCCCCCGCGTGACGGTGGGCGGCGGGTCGCTGGACATCTGCCTGGCCCTGGATCGCAGTCCGAGCATGCTCGATGAGGGGAAGCTCGGGTTCGCGAAACGTGCCGCGCGTGAGTTTTTGCGCCAGCTCGGCCCGGATGACCGGGCCGCCTTTCTGACCTTTGCCAGCGGCGCCGTGCTGGACCAGCCGCTCACCCGAGACCGCGATTCCCTCCTGGCTGCGGTCGATCATGCGCAGGCGTCGGGCAACACCACCACGCTCTACGATGCCCTCTACTGGTCGGTCGAACAGGTGGCTGTGGGGCATACGGGCAGCCTTCTCGGAGCCGCAAGCGCCCGCGCCGAAGCGCGCCGGGTCGTCATCGCCATCACGGACGGCCTGGATCTCAGCAGCCACACCCCGCCGGAGGCGGTGATCCGCTCCGCCCGCGCCAACGGGGTGACGATCTGCACGATCGCCCTCGGCTCGGACGCGGAGACCCGGGAGCTGGAGGAGATGGCCCGCGAGACGGGCGGCCTCTATCTCCGCGCGCCGGAGCCGCAGGACCTGTCGCGGTTGTATGCCACGCTCGCGGAGCAGCTGCGGAAGGAGTATCGGGTCACTTACCGCAGCCCGCGTCCGGAGGCGGACGCCACGCGGCGAAACATCACCCTCTCCGTGACGGGCGTCCCGCAACTGGCGAACACCTGGTATCAGGCGCCGGGTCAGGGGAGCCTGCTGGTAACGGTGCCGGCCGCCGCCGGCCCGAGCGGGGCGAGTGCTGTGGGGACGCCGGCGGCTGCCGGAGACAATCGGCTGCTGCTCGGCTCACTGCTCGTTCTCGTCGGGGTGGGGAGCCTGGTCGCCGCGTTTCTCTGGTGGATGGGCACGCGGCGGGAAACCCTCACCGTCACGGACTCGAACCCCCGGATGGACCTCCTCCCCCTCTGGGTCCGCGAGGGCCAGACGCGCGTAGGCCGGGGTGAGGAGTGTGAGCTGGTCCTGGACAGCCGCCGCGTATCCCGGGTCCACGCGCGGATCGAAGCGGCCAGCGGGATCGTGCGGCTCATCGACGAGGGCAGCATCAACGGCACCTACGTGAACGGCCGCCGCGTCCGAAACAGCCAGATCCTGCAGGTCGGCGACGTGCTCCGCTTCGGCGACCAGGAATTCCAGTACGCCGGAGAAGCGCCCGCGGACGCCTGAAGACGGCCCTCTCTGTCTACTCTCCGTCTTCTCTCCGTCTACTCTCCGTGCCTCAGTGTCCCTGTGGTGGAAAGACTGCTCCCGGTCGCCGCAGTGAACCAGTCCGGTCATCACGTCACACAGGGGCCGGTGAGGGATACGGTCATGTCGAGGCCGCTGACGGGTGCCTTGCGGTCGTCAACGGAGAGCGGGACCCGGCTCTGCCGGGAGAGGAGCGCGGCCAGCGCGCCGAGGTAGACGCGTGCGCGGTCCACCCTGATCTCCCGGCCCAGGTGAGCATCCTCGGGGAAGAGCGGAGCGCGCGGCGTCGGCGCTGCATTAGATTTTGGCGCCTCGGGCGCCTGCGAGCCTCCGTCGGACCGGGCCGGCAGCCCGTGGCCGAGCAGGAGTGAGAGCGAAGTTGCCAGGGCCAGCGTCAACACCCGCGCGGAACGAGAAACCGGTTGCCTGGGAACCCCTCCACTGCCGTTGCGCCGACGCGGAAGAAATGCTCGCGTCAGAGTCCTCATTGCTGCATTTGGCTGCGCATGGCTAGCATTTCTCAGCTACGGCACCGGCGGTCGAGTCCGGAGCAGACCGAGGCTCCGGTGGTGAATGCCGTCGAGCGCGTTCGTCCGGGTATGCACGGGAGCTGTTGAACGACCGGGCATTCCCGCCGGATTTGAACCGTGGACCTCCGCCGCACGGCACCGCACGCACTTTCACGACTTGCCGTTCGGCCACGTCCTGAGATGCAGGGGACCGCCGCCCCGTCGGTGAATTGGGGCTGGAACCGGGCCCGTGGCTCAGGCGGAGTTGGCGGGCAAGAGGAAGTGTAATGCCGGACGGACCATACCTGACACCGGACGAAGAAGGACTGCTGCGCATGCTCCGCGAGAGCGGGTCGCCGGAGATGGCGGGGCAATCCCTGATCCAGCGCCTGGAGGCCCTGGAAGCGGCGGTCGCCGCCCTCGAGGCGAGCCAGGCCGAGGACGCGGCTGACACCGGACGAGGCGGCGAGCAGGCAGCGGATGCGCCGCCCGCGTCCTGAGCCGGATGACGGCCGGCCCCGGCGGCTGCCAGCGGTGCCAGGAACCTGGCGAGGCCCGGGGTCGTCAACTCCGTGAGCCCCCGCTTCGAGCCGCGCGGGTGACGATCGCTCCGGACGGGGTAACCGTGCGGAGCAGGGCGTGGCCGTAGGGGCGGCGCGCCGCGGCGAGCACGCCGGTCGCGCGGGACCTGCCGCCGGAGTGGAGTTTTTCGGCCTCGTTGGATGGATGCCTGTGAGTGAGAGAGATAAGGACGCCGACGGCCTCAGTGCGCGCGAACTGGACCGGTTGGTCCGTCGTGAGCTGGGAGAGAACGCGCCACGCGCCGCCGCTGCTCCGCCACGCGAGCGCGTCTTGAAGCCGGAGGTGCAGCGAGACCTGGATGCCCTCCTCGAAGCCATCCAGGCAAGCCTCGGCTCCGGGACCGGGTTGGACTGACCGGAATGGGCGCGGAGCGCCGGAGGTTGCCACCGGCACTCCCTCCGGCACTCTGCTCTTGCCTCCTACCGGCGATGGCGATGCCGTTTGCGATGCCGGCCCGCGGTTGCCGGGTCGCCCAGGATCCCTTCGTCGGGGATGGGGTTCTGCCCCGCGAAGAGGGCCTGGAGTTGCTCCATGGTCGCCGCGCCGGTCGCTGCCGGAGCGCCGCCGGTGCCCGGCGAGGGATCGATCGGCCGGGATGACGGGGCGGCCTGCGCCATGCTCTCGCCCGGCCCGCTGGCCGCCGCGCCCGCCGCCCCGTCGTTTGCCGCGGGTGGCGGGGTGAGCGCCGCGGAGATGACCTCCTTGCCGGACTGCGCGTCGACCGGGTAGAGCACCAGCGCGTGCGGCACGGGGCGGGCGGGCATATCCTTGCGCCGGATGCCGGTCACCAGCACCTCTCCGTCCTTCACCAGCGACGTGCTGAACCCCGAGTCCAGCAGGACGCACTCCCGCAAGCCGAGCTTCACCAGTGTCTCCGCCAGGCGGTCGGACTGGTTTCCGGTGGACGACGCCCCCAGGAACGTCCGCCCCTCACTGTCCACGCCGAAAAAGGCGCGGGGTCGGAAGTCGAAGATGTTGGTGAGGTTGAACCGCTCGAGCGCGTCGTGGTCGAGCGGTGTCCCCTTGTGGACCAGCCAGGCGCCCGCGATGAAGCAGTCGGTAGCTCCCGGTAAGAGGCGGTCCACTCCCTCCGGGTCCAGGGCCAGGTGCGGCTGGAACGGCAGGAAGGCGATCCGATCCTTGGCGAGCAGGATGAGCGGCCGGCCCGCGATCCGCTCCCGGTCTCCGGGCAGCCCCGGAGCAAATCCCGGTCCCAGCCGCGACATGATCGGGCCCACGATGCCGGCGCCGGCGCTGTTCACCCGCGCGTCGGAGAAGAACGTTCCGTTTAGCCCGCATTCCGCGCCCGCCGCATGGACGATGGTGGGGACGGTGCGCCGGCCGTTGATCCGCACGCCGGACAACCGCCCGCCGCGGATCCATTTCAGGCGCACCTGGCCGTCCTCTTCCTCGCCGTTCTCGATGGCGGTCGGCTTCGTGTCCAGCACCGCCGCATCAACCGGCTCCTGCATGTCGTCCGTCTTGAGCCGCCGGCAGATCTCCGGCAGGTACTTGGGCAGGAAGCGCGGCACAAAGAAGGCATCCGCGGGACCCCGCGCGTAGTCCCGCCCCATCGTCATCGCCATCTCGTAGCCGGCCTCGTGAGCCACCTTCGCGACCCGGCCGTCCGCGTTCCCGACGGGATAGGCGAGGAAGCGGATCTTCCGCCCCAGCTGCTCTTCCAGCGTCTTCTTGCTATCCCAGAGCTCCGCGTGGAGCTGGGAGTCGGAGCATTTGCGCAGGTCGTCCGGGTGAGTGATCGTGTGGCACTCCACGGAGATCAGCCCCTCGCGGTCGAGCGCCTTGAGCTGCTCCCAGCTCATGTGGGCCCGGCTCGTGTTCAGCCCCACCGCCTTCGTGTGGACGAAGAAGGTCGCGGGGAAGCGGAGCTCCTTCAATACGGGGTACGCGTTCTCATACTGTCCGGCGTAGCCGTCGTCGAACGTGATCACCACGGCATGCGGCGGGAGCTGCTTTCCCGAGCGGAGATGGTCGTACAGCTCCGCGAGTGGGATCACGTGCGCGTTCGCCGAGCGGAGAGCCTCCATCTGCTCCCGGAACTGGTCGGGCGTGACGTCGAAGTACACCTCCGGCTTCTCCAGCACGTCGTGGTACATCAGCACCGGGACGTCCTGCGTGCCCGCGTACAGCGCGGTCGGGGCGAGGGGCGGGGCGGCCGCCGGCAGCACCGCGGCCAGCGAGGGGACCACCGGTAGGTTGCGGGTGCGGACGGCGCGGAGCGGATGGCCGAAATAGACGGCCAGCCCGGCGAGGACCCCGGCCGTCACGACCCCGATGGGGGCCAGCCGGTGCCAACCGGCGCTGCGCTTTCGGTTCTTCATAATCTCTGTCTGCTCGCTCCGCTGCCGCTTCATCTTCCGGCCCGGACCGGGCCGCTGTGCCGGCGCTCCGGCGCCACTCTCTATTGTCGACCCTCATCCGGGGGCGTGCCGATGCGGCGGAGGGTGATTTCCTGAACCTCCACCGGATCCGTCTGGCCCGTCTCCCGGAGGCGCCCTTCTCTCCAGGCGTCCAGCTCCGCGCGCAGCGAGGCCACTACCTCCGGCCGCGTATCGGCGAGGTTGTGCTGTTCCCCCGGGTCCGCGCGGAGGTCGTACAGCTCGACTGGCGGCCGGTCATGGAGATCCGGATGGTCCCGCGCCACGATCAGCTTCCAGTCCGGGGTCCGCAGCGCGCGCTTGCGCATCCACGTGCACTCCGAAAGAAACAGGCGCTCGACGGTTCCGCCTCCCAACGAGCCGGAGAAGGCGGAGAGAAAGCTGTGGCCCTGCATGCCTTCCCGCGCGGTGATCTCGCCCTTGCCCAGGAACTCCAGCACGCTCGGAACGACATCGACCAGCCGGACCTGTCCCGGCACGCGAAGCCCGCCGGGGACGGTACCCGGCATCCGGAGGAGGAGCGGCACGTGGACGTTCGTGTCGTACAGCCCGTGATGATCGAACCACATTCCGTGCTCGTCCAACTCCTCGCCATGATCGGCGGTGATCACCACGAGGGTGCTCTCCGTCAGCCGCAGCTCTTCCAGCCGCTGGAAGACGTGATGCAGGCACGCATCCATATAGGCAATCTCGGCGTCGTACTGCGCCTTGGGGAATTCGATGTCCCGCACCTCGCCCATCCACTGACGGAAGTACCACTGGAAGGGCGGGAAGTTCAGCACCGGCTCCATCGAGCGGTTCCGGGGATCCCGCTCGTCGCCCCCGTAAAACAGGCGATCGAATGGCGCCGGGGGCAGATACGGCGTGTGCGGGTCCCAGTAGTGGAGGAACAGAAAGAACGGCCGGTCCTGTGCGGCGGCCTCGGTCAGCACCTGGAGTCCCGCGCGGGTGACGGCTTCCCCCTTTCGCCAGCCGCCTTCCGGGTCCCGGGCCCACTGATAGCTCTGATATCGGTCGAACCCCCGGCTGAACCAGCGCCCCAGGTTGTCGGCCGCCCCCGTCCAGTAACCCTCGGTCTTGAGCAGCTCCGCAAGCGTCCGCACGTCCGGCGAGAGCTCCGTCGCCGCGCCCTGCGCCACGATCCGGTGCCGCATCGGGTCACAGCCCGTCAGCAGCGTCGTGTGGGCGGGGTGCGTCGGGATCCACGGGCTGAAGCAGCGCTCGAAGAGGGTCCCCTCCTCCGCCAGACGATCAAGATGCGGGCTCGTGTTCCGGTGCCAGCCGTAGCAGCCCAGGTGGTCCGCCCGCGTGGTGTCCAGGGAGATGAGGAGGACGTTCGGTTCGGTCATACGCGGGAGGCGGGCTCGGGAAAGGTGTCGGACCGCGGTAGAAGGAGGCGACCGATCCGCCAATCACCGAAGCGGACGGAAGCCGGCGCCCGGCCGGCCGAGGGCGCGGGCGAGCAGCTCGCGGAGCGCGGGTGTGGAGATCCGGTACTTTACAACCTTCCGCTCGCGGACGAAGAGGACCGGTATCTCCGTCCGAAATCGCTCCTCCAGCTCAACGCTGCCGGTGATGTCGACCCGGCGCACGTCCATCGGAAACTCGTCTTGCAGCTCCGCCAGCTGCGCCTGGAGCGTTTCACAAAGGCAGCATCCGGGAGCCGAATAGAGCGTCAGCGGGAGTGCTTCGGAATCCATATCTGAAAGATTTTATCGCCGCGCCCTGCACGGCAGCAGCGACCCGGCGAGATATTCATTGGAGAGGGCGCCGGAATAGCGCTCTATTTTCGGCAAACACTCCGCGTAGGGGGTAACATTTGTTTGGTGCGGAACTTGTGTTTGTGCTATACTCCGCGCGAAGGAGACCTAGCCAATGAAGGGGTTGACGACCAAACAGCAGCGGGTGCTGGAAGTGATTCGCGGTGCCATGCGCCAGTGTGGCCAGCCGCCCACCGTCCGAGAGATCGGCAAGGAGATCGGCGTTCAGTCGAGCTGCACTGTACAGCGGCACCTGGACGCGCTCGAGAAGAAGGGCTTCATCCGCCGGAACCGGTACAAGTACCGCTCCATTGAGCTGGCGGACTCCCCGATCCCGCCCTTCGTTCGTGCGGTGAACGTGCCCATTCTCGGTCAGATCGCCGCGGGAGCGCCCATTCTGGCGGAGCAGCATATCGAGGACACTTTCCCCCTCCCGATGGACTGGGTGGATGACTCGGAGAATGTGTACATGCTGCGCGTCAAGGGCGACAGCATGGTGAATGCCGGCATTTTCGACGGGGACCTCGTGGCCATCCGGCAGCAAAGCGTTGCCAACAACGGCGAGATCGTCGCGGCGATGATTGAAGACGAGGCCACCGTGAAGCGGTTCTACCGGGAGCGCGGCCGGTTCAAGCTGGTGGCCGAGAACCCGAAATACGCGCCGATCGAGACGGAGGAGTGCCACATTCTCGGTAAGGTGATCCTCAGCATCCGTCAGTTCTAACGGGCGAACACCCCTTCAGCTCCTTCCGTGCGGAGGGCCGGTGCCGCGCCCGGTCCTCCGCCTGGCGGTCGTGCGCGCCGATCCCGCTCGCGGTGCGCTGGAACGAACCATGGAGCCACCTTCCCAACCGGCGCGGGCAGCTTCGCGCCGTGGGTCGCCGCTGCTCCGGCACGCGCGCCGGCTCCTGCTCTTCCTGGCGACTCTCTATGTCGTGGTGGTGCTCCTGGTGGACCTGAACCAGGAGTGGCTGCTTTTCACGGGCCGCATCACACAGGGTCCCCCACCCGCCCATGCACCGGAGGGGATGCGCCTCGTGCGCCTGCGCACCGCGCGCGGAACGCCCCTCACCGCTCTCTTCGGCGCCGCGCTGGACGCCGCGGGACGTCCCCGTGCCGACGCGGCTCGCTGTCCGACCATCCTTCATTTCTACGGCACCGGAACCTGCCTCCGGACGGATGGCTGGGAGCTGGCCCGCTGCCGCCGGCTCGGCTGCAACGTTTTGGCCCCCGACTATGCCGGCTACGGCTGGAGCGAGGGCACGCCCTCCGAACGCGGCTGCTACGCCGCGGCGGACGCCGTCTATGAGTACGCGCTCCAGTGCCCCGGCATCGATCGCCGGCGCCTCGTTTCCTGCGGGACCTCTCTCGGCGGCGCGGTGGCCATCGATCTCGCGTCCCGCCGTCCGGTCGCGGCGCTGGCGACCTTTTCCACCTTCACGAGCATGGGCGAGATGGCGCAGCTCGCCTACCCGCTCCTGCCGGCCGCTCTCCTTCGCCACTCGTTTCGGAGCGAGCAGAAGATCTCGCGGGTGCACTGCCCGATCTTCCTCAGCCACGGCACGGCCGACCGCCTGATCCCGTTCCCGATGCGGGATCGCCTCGCCCGGGCCGCGGGCGGTCCGGTGACGCTGTTCACCGTGGAGGGGGGCGGTCACGGCGACTTCTATGACCTCGGCGGACAGCGACTGATGGACGCCTTCGACCGCTTTCTGGTGCCGCTTCGGGATCCATCACCGGCGTGCCGCCGCGGAGGGTAGTTTGTGGCATCCCGGGCAAAAGAACGCTCCGGTCAGTGCTAGAACTGCGGTAACCGATCCCCGGACCCCGGAGCGCTGCGATGCTGTCCGAAACCTGTTCCGCCCCGCCCACCATCCTCGATTGCCTGCGCCGCCCGATCCCGTCCCTGCAGGCGGTTGACGGCGCCCCGCTGAGCCGCCTGCCCTGGATGGCGTGGGTCTGGCTCGTGCTCATCGCGGTGGGCGGCTCCTGCCTCTACGGTGCCTCCCTGGCCGCCGTGTTTCCCGGATGGAGACCCGGACGGGGCGCCGCCTGGCTAGCGCTCTCGGCGGGGATCGCCTGGTGCTGCTTCGGACCGGTACTCATCGGCCTGTCCCGCCGGCGGCCGTGGTCGCTGGCGCATGCCTGCCTGGTTACCATGGCGTACGGCGAGGCCGTGCTCCAACTCGCGGCCCTCGGGAATCTGCTCCTCGTCACGCGCATGCCGGGGCTGGCGGTCCCCTACAACGGCGCGGCCGTGGGAGCGGCAAATCTCGTGATGGCCGGGATGCTCGCGCTCCAACTGCGATCGCTGGAAGTGCCGGCCGTGGTCACGCTCAGCGCCTGGATGGTGGTGCTAAACGGCGGTGGCGCGCTGCTGTTCGCGCTCTTCTATCACCTACTGGGAGGACTCCGCTGATGCTGCGCAATCCGCTCACGATGCAGGGTCAGATCGACCGGTGCTGGCTCTTCACCTTCCGCGCCCCGGAGCCGGACGTCCGCGCGCTCCTTCCGCCCGAAGTGGAGCCGGTCACGCACGGCGGGTGGGGCTTCTGGAACGTGGTGATCTGTCATATCCGCGCCATGCGTCCGCACGGCCTCCCGGAGGGGCTGGCCGTCTCTTACTGGCACGCCGCCTACCGGCTGTACGTCCGCTGCTACCCGGAGCACTCCGCGCCGGTAGAGGGGCTGTACTTCCTCCGCAGCGATTGTGACAGCCCAATCATCGCCGCCGCGGGCAACTGCCTCACGGAGTTCCACTTCCACTCGGCGGTGATTGGAGCGACGCGGGATCGGGAGACGACCCGTCTGGAGATCGCTTCGCCCGACGCGCCCGCATGGGCGGTGCTCGAACGGGAGCCGCCGACGGCACTGCCGGCGGGTTCACCCTTCGGGGGTCTGGAGGAAGCGGCGCGCGCCCTCAAGTACAAGCCGTGCGGGATCTCCGTCCCGGGCATGGGCCGGGTGAACCTGGTGCGCATCCGGCGCGACGAGACGGCGTGGCGCAGCCGGCTTGTCGCGGTGCGGAACGCGGAGTGGAGCTTCTTCCGGGAACGGGAGGCACATCCGGAAATCTGCTACGAAGTGGATCCGATCGAGTACATCTGGCAGCGGGGGGTCGATTGCCCGGTGCGCGCTCCACGGGACGGGGCCGCCGTGGCACCAAGGGATTTCAACCGCGTCGGTGGAAAGGAAAGCTGACTCTCCTTTCTTAGAGAGCGGCTGACATCTCGCTGCTGTGCGGAAGCCCGGTGCCGTTGCGCGCAGGCAGGACGGACTGCTCACCCGGTCTCTCATCCGGTCGCCGCGACGGGACGGCAGGAGCTTCCACCGGACTGATCTCGGCGCAGAGTTTCGATAATCTAATTCCGACCTTCCGCCGGCGAGGGGTCCGGACGCAATTCGGCTCCCGGATCTTTCCGAGGGCTCCGCGCCCCGGACCGTCGCCGGGGGCGGCCCCTTCGCTCCTGCCGGATGAACCGCCGGCATGAGGAGATGTGCATGATTCCCACTGGACTCGCTTCGCACTCGGACGTGCCGGCCATCTCGGCGGCCAGCGTCACCCTGGACCCGGCTTTGGCGGGAGTTTTCCCCCGCGCGGCGGCCGAGGCGCTGCAGGCCGTGCCCATCTCCCTGCAGGGCGATGTCCTCACGGTGGCGATGTTGGATGCGGGAGACGTGCACGTCATCGACGAAGTGCAGCGGCTGTCCAACCGCCGGGTTCGCCCCGTTCCGATCTCCCCGCAGGATTTACGCTCCCTCATCGCCCGGCTGTACGTGGGGCAGTCCGGCGTGGATGAAGCGGACGTGCTTGCGGACCTTACCGCCGCACGGGACGGGGTGGTGGTTCTGGGCGGCTTCGGCGCATCGGCCGACGCACCCACGGTGGTGCTCCTCGACGATGTCCTCACACAGGCGATCCACCAGCGGGCCAGCGACATCCACATCGAGCCGTACGAAGGGACCTGCCTCGTGCGGTTCCGCATCGACGGCGTGCTGTACGATTACCGCAAGATGAACCCGGACGAGCACGTCCCCCTGCTGAACCGGATCAAGATCCTGGCCAACATCGACATCGCCGAGCACCGGCTGCCGCTGGACGGACGGTTCACCATTCAGCTCCTCGGAAAGCGGTGGGACGTGCGGACCTCCACCGTGCCGACGCAGTTCGGAGAGAAGGCGGTGCTTCGCATCCTGCCGAAGGACGCCACCACCATCTCGCTGGACGAGCTCGGGATGCTGGAGCGGGAGCGCCGCCTGTTCGAGCAGATCATCTCCAAGCCGTACGGGATGCTGCTGGTGACCGGACCCACCGGCTCCGGAAAGACCACCACGCTCTACACGGCGCTCCGGGCGATGGACACCGTAGGCCGGAATGTCATCACCATCGAGGACCCCGTGGAGTACGAGCTCCCACGCGTGAGCCAGATCCAGGCCCATCCGAAGATCGGCCTCACATTCGCCACGGCGCTCCGCGCGGTCTTGCGTCAGGATCCGGACGTCATCATGGTCGGTGAGATCCGGGACTCGGAAACCCTGGGAATGGCGGTTCAGGCGGCGCTGACGGGACACTTCGTTTTCAGCACGCTCCACTGCAACGACAGCGCGAGCGCCGCCACCCGCGCCACGGATATGGGCCTGGAGCCGTTCCTCTTCACGTCGTCCGTGGTGGGGGTGATCGCCCAGCGACTCGTGCGGAAGATCTGTCCCGTCTGCCGGATCGGAGAGCCACTGCCGGAGGCACTGCGAAATCGTCTGCAGATTGCCGACCCGAACGCGGCGATGTACCGAGGCCGGGGCTGCAAGGAGTGCCGGCACACCGGATACCGCGGCCGGATCGGGGTGTATGAGCTGCTTCCGATGTCCGAGCCGGTGCGCGTGGCGGTCCAGGAGCGAAGGAGCGCGGCGGAGATCCGGCGCATAGCCATTCAGAACGGAAT
>CAYQDT010000028.1:0-12182 GCA_964416225.1 uncultured bacterium | reverse complement strand
TCCGGCAGGTCAGCGGGTTGGAGGCAAACCCCGGCGAGTGCCGCCACCAGTCCCCCGGTCGCAACGGCGGTACCGAGGAAGGCGGCTCGCACATACTTCCACCGGCGTGCGTTTCCCGCGAACACATAATCCTTCGCGCTGTGCCGGACGGACGCCGGACGCGCCGGATTCGCTGAAGGACCGCTGCCGGAGACGGCGGCCCCGTCGCCCGCGGGAGACAATGATCTATCGAGGTTCATGGAATTCCTGGTGAAATGCAAACCGGCATCCGCGCACACGCTCCCTGTCGGGAGTCAGACGGCTATAACTCGCGCGCCGGCAACTCGGAATGGATGCTATGCGGGTTCGATGGACCGGTGGCGCTTGCCTGGGTTCCGGGCTTTCTCCCGCCTACCTGTTATCGATCATGCAGACGCTTAACCCGTTCTTAATGTTCGGGACGTGGGTCCTCCCGCTCCAGTGGCGAGGACCCTCTTTTTCACTCCCCGGTTGCCCCTTTTCGCTGTAGGCGGACGGGACCGACAAACAGTGGGGGCGCTACCTGGATCCGAAACGGCGAGGGTGCGCACGGCGAGTGACCGGACAACCAACCGTCCCATTATGGCATGCCCGGCTCATTCAGGTATAGGGGTTCGGGAGAATCGCCACGGATGCCGCGGGGCCAGCACCCGCTTCGCATCATAGCAAGCGGACGGTAAGATCGCATAAAGGCGCAGCTACCGCTGTAAAGAAGGCGTGAAGCAGGCGGGCGGGCTTCCGGGAGAAGTCCAGTCGCTCTCGGGAGAGGATCCCGTTACAGCCATCTCGCGCATGCTGGCCCGTACCACCGGCGTGCAAGGAGCAGCCGCGCCATCCGCGGCCCGGCGTATCACACGCGGGCAGCTCTGCTGACCGTGCCCCTGGCGGCCCCCGCAGCAGCCGGATTCACGCGTCGGGCAGTGCTCTAGCGGGCGAACCCGTGCCGGCGGAGCCAGTCCGCGCATCGCTCCCGCCAGGTGCCGAGGACCGAATCCCCGCCTGCGAGTCCGAAGCCATGCGGGCCTTTCTCATACACGTGCAGCTCCACCGGTACGCCCGCCTTTCGCAGGGCCAGCGCATACAGGAGGCTGTTCTCCATCGGCACCGCGCGATCTTCTGCGGTATGCACCAGGAATGCCGGGGGCGTCTGCGGGGTCACCTGCTTCTCATTGGAAAGGGATTCAACCAGCCCGGGCGCCGGCGCATCCCCCAGGAGATTCCGCCGCGAACCGGCATGGGTGTACTCCGTGGTGAAGGTGATCACCGGATATATCAATACGGATAGATCGGGGCGGGAGCTGACGCGGTCGATCGGGTCCGCGGCGTCCGGCCTTCCGGCGTCGAAATGCGTCGAAAGCGTCGACGCGAGGTGGCCGCCGGCACTGAAGCCGAGCACCCCGATCCGGCTCGGGTCCAGACCGAGCTCCCGCGCCCGGGACCGAAGAGTCCGAAGCCCCCGCGCCGCATCTTGCAGCTCGATCGGGTGATGATACCGGGGCCCAAGGCGGTATTTCAGCACCGCTGCCGTGATTCCGAGGCTGTTCAGCCACAGCGCCACCGGATGGCCTTCGTGGTCCGCGAGATGGCCGTAGCCGCCGCCCGGGCAAATCATCACGGCCGCATCCGTCGCCCGGTCCGCCGCCGGACGGTAGAGGGTGAGGGTGGGAACGTCTTCCGGCGCCGTTCCCAGCGCTCCCGGAGCCGCGTCCGGCCACAGGGGCTGTGCGCCGGGCCGCTCCTGCTCGGCCGCCGCGGCGGAGGCGGGGCTCCCGCCGGCATCCAGCCCCCAGACACCCAGCAGGGCGCCCATCCCGACCAACGCTGCGAGCCAGTACGACATCCTCTTCCCTTTCACGCGGACGGTCCCCTGCGGACGAAGCTCAGGTTCGCGGCCGGCGCCGCGGGCACCTCGCGGTGATCGCGGAGGAGGATCGGCGATTCACGTGAACTGTTCCTGGGGATGCAGCCGCCCTCCCCCACCACTCCGCCTTACGGGAGACCATGTTCGAGAACCGCACGGTCTGGGCCCTCGCGACGGTAACCGCGGTGGCCGCGCTCCTCGCGGTGGGGGTGTGGCTGAATGGCGCCCACAATACCCCGCGGCCCGCCTCCCCGCTCACGCCGGTCGCTCCGGGCAACCGCCCGGACGCAGACCCCCTCGAGCCGCGCCTCTTCGGCCAGAACAGTACCATCCGGGTGCACGTGGCGGGCGCCGTCAAGAATCCCGGTGTCTATTCGCTCCCCGCTTGGGCACGGGTGGTGGACGCGCTCAAGAAGGCCGGCGGCGCCGCGTCCAACGCCGACCTCGAAGCCATCAACCTGGCCGACCCGATCCGGGACGGCGAGCAGATCCGCTTCCCCATCCGGGGCCGGCCGGAAGCCCTCCCCGCGCACCAGCCCACGCCCATGCCGCCCATCGTGCCGCCCACGGTCGGCGGCACCGGTATGGGCCGCTACCCCTTTTCCGGAGGGAGCCACGGGCACGGGTCGGGAAAGAAGGCAAGCGCGACCGGTCCGGTCAACCTGAACTCAGCCGGCATAGAGGAGTTGCAAACGCTGCCCGGCGTGGGTCCCGCCACCGCGGGGCGGATCGTCCAGTTCCGGCAGGAACACGGGCCGTTCCTCCGGCCGGAAGACCTCGTCAACGTGAAGGGAATCGGACAGAAGCGGTTCGAGCGGATGCGTCCGCTCGTTGCTGCACCGTAGTCGTGGAGAGGCAACGCATGCTACTGACGAGCATTTCGTGCGATGGCTGTGGTCGGAAGCCGACCTTTCTGGAGTGGATGAAGGGCGAGTTCACCGCGTCCGGCTATGCGGACTGGAGGCATCCGGCCATCATCTTTAAAGAGTCCGGCTACCCGATCAGCCAGGACACGATGGGCCGGTCCGAGCGGATGTTCCAGGCGCTCTTCGGCAAAGAGCTGCCGGAAGACATGAACTATCTCTGCCCGGAATGCCAGAATCGGGTCGCCACGGAGCTTCCAGGTCTCGCAAGCGCCGATACCGGTCCCCTCCACAGCGAGCGTCGGCGCATGATTGGCTGACCGGAAGGACGAGGACCGGCGCGAACTCCCGGTCGCGGCCGCTGAAGCACGGCCATGAATCCCGCCCGCCGCCGTCATGCGCGTGCCGGCGCCGGCGCCGCGTGCCGGACGGCGGCTGCAGTCTGGGCCAGGCAGCGTCTCCCGCAGCCGCTCGGGCCCCGGGAGACGCCACCGGCGTTACGGGAGTTGCGAGTCGCGGTTCCCGGCTGCCGCCAGAGAGGCCACAACCTGCGGAGCCACCTCCCGCTGCTCTTCACTCTCGATCTCGCGCGCCTCGTGCACGCTCATTACGTCGAGCTCGGGGCCGTGCGCATCCCGCGCGTAGTCGGTGCGCGAAAGATCCGCCTTCGGCAGGCTGTAATGCACCGGGTCCCGACGGCCCAGGTAGACAAATCCCTCGCTCGCCATCGCCGGGCCGATCACCGAATTGTTGAGGCGCGGACTGATTCGCTCCCCGTCCACCAGGACGTTCAGGTCGATCGCTCGTCCATCCTCATGGGCGCTCGTTCCGGGGCGCGCCTTGACGCCGAAGGTTGACTTCAGGGCCCGCTGCTCCGCGCGGGTGCGCGCCGCGGAGGTGACCAGCAGCGTCACCCGGGACGGAAGGCGGCGCACCACCGCCGCGAGACGACGCTTGACTCCCGGTCGCAGCGCATTCACCCGTTTGGCGATCCGGCCGTCAACGGCCAGAAGTCGAGGAATCGGCTTCGGGCCGCGCAGCGGGTGAGCCGGCGCGGCCGCCAGCGCATGCCCGGGATGCGGCCGCGCCGGAACCATCCAGGAGGGCGGCTCGAACGCGATGCCGGTAAGCAAGCTCACACAGGTGGGAACAGCAAGAAGCCTGGCGATCTGACTCGTGGTTGCGGACTGATTCATGGGCAGTGAGAAGAGCACCCCGCGGGCGGAAGGGAACGGCTGCGGCGCGAGCACGCCTCGGGATGACCTGTCGCGAAACAGCGCCCGGGGATGGCGGTCAAAGTGCGTTTGCTAGAAGCCAACGCGGAGTCATGACGGAGCCGCCGAACGGAAAGTTCCGGATTCGGTGCCCCGGCGTGTTTAGACCCTGCGGAAGGTGGGGACAATGGGGAACTCAGCCGCCGGAGCGACCAGGCACGGGGCGACCCCGGGAAGAGGTAGGGTCTCGGCCGGCGACCAGTCCGCCGACCCTCTCGCGCGCCGCTCCCTCGCGCCTCGCGCGGGCGGGTTGTGGCTCCGAAGGCGCCGTGCTATAATGCCGCGTCCTTCTGGAGAACCATCATGAAACGAACGTTCCAGCCCCATAACCGCCGCCGCTACCGCGTCCACGGGTTCCGGACCCGGATGTCCACGCCGGACGGCCGGCGTGTGCTCGCCGCGCGCCGCGCGAAAGGCCGCAAGCGCCTCACCGTCTAGCGCGCCCCGGGGGTTGTTCTCCCCTTTCGGAGCAGTCGACAAGCAGGCGCGCATTCCCCGCGCTCATCACCCGCATGCTGCCGCGCGACCAGCGTCTCCGCGCTAACCGGGAGTTCCAGCGAGTTTACCGCTGCGGACGGTCCTGGGCCCATCCGATGGTCGCGCTGCACGTTGTACCGGCGGCACACGGCCGGCGCGTCGGGATCTCGGTGAGCAAGAAGGTCGGAAACGCCGTCATCCGAAATCGCGTTCGGCGGCGTCTCCGGGAGGTCGTGCGTTCCCGGATCGCGGGCTGGAAAGGCGGCCTGGACGCGGTGCTGGTGGCCCGGTCCGCCTCCGCGGAAGCGTCGTTCGAGGACCTCACGGTGGCCGTGGCGGAAGTAACCCGGCGTGCCCGCCTGGACCGGGAACCGGAAGCCCCCCCGGACACGCCATTTAGTATGCCGGCCGGCGGCAGACCACCGCGGGAGTCCGGGCGGGACCGCACGCCGCGGGACGGCGGACCGCAGTCCGGCAGGTGAGCCGCGCGGGAGCGAGCATGGCGCGTGTCTTGATCGGCCTGATCCGGATATACCAGCGCTCGGCGCGCTATCGAATTCCTGTCTGCCGCTTCCAGCCTACCTGCTCCCAGTACGCCGTGGAGGCGATCCAGAAGTACGGGGCGCTGCGGGGCGGCTGGATGGCCCTTGCCCGGATCCTGCGGTGTCACCCGTTCCATCGCGGCGGGTATGATCCACTGCGGTGAGGCATACGAAGGTCCCGCCGCGGGCGTTATAGAGCTGGAGCACGGCTCTTTCTTTCCAGGCCGGAGTTTTCCGGTCCGAATGGACATACATGGCACAGCAACCGCAGAAGAATTCAGCCAGCCGCTGGATCAACCTGTTCATCACGTACGCCATCTTCCTGGTCATCTTCAACTTCTTCTTCCTGCGGAACCAGAAGCCGCCCGCGCCCACCGTGCCCCTGCTGCAGCAGGCACAGCAGCTCGAGAACGAAGGCCGACATCCGGCGCCGAATGTCTCGAAGGCGGATTGGGTGAAGAAGCTCGAGCAGGCAAGCCAGAAATACGAAGAATTCTACAATCAGAATAAAAACAATCCGGACGGCTGGAAAGCGCGCTTTGCGCAGGTCAATATCTACGACTACCTGACGACGGTTGACGGAAAGAGCGTCAACACCCACTGGTTCGACCTGTCCGAGCAGAAGCTGAAGGACATGGAGCAGGCGCTCCACGGCAAGGTCGGCACCGTCACGATCGAGGAGAGCGGTCAGTCGCGGGAGCAGACCCAGGACCTCGGTGATCTCGCGTCGGAGCGGTTGGCACATATCCAGGCCGCACGCGACACGGTGAACAGCAGGCAGCCGTGGTGGCACATCCTGGATTTCTTCGTGGGGCTTACCGGCCGGAACCCGAATTACAGCTACTTCCTCGCCCTCCTGATCATTGTGGTGGTGCTCAAGGCGGCAACCTACCCGTTCCAGAAGAAGCAATTCCAGTACTCGCGGGACATGCTCCGGATCCAGCCGAAGATCAAGGAGCTCCAGGAGAAGATGAAGGAACGCCCTGCCGAGGAGATGCAGCGGCGGATGATGCAGCTCTACAAGGAGGAGAACGTCAACCTCGCCGGGGGCTGCCTGCCGATGGCGGGAATGATGGTGGTGCTCTGGCCGATGTTCTTCATGGTTCGCGCCTATGAGTACCAGTTCTCGCACGCGCACTTCCTCTGGGTCGGCTCCCCGCTCTCCCACCAGGTCTGGTGGATGGCCACCAGTCTCGCGAAGTTCGACCTGCCGCTGTTCATCATCTACCTGGTGAGCATGGCCGGATATACCTTCCTTCAGCCGCCGCCGCCGGATCCGCAGCAGGCTCAGCAAATGAAGATCATGGGGCTGACCACCCCCCTGATCTTCGGGTGGTTCATGTATCAGCAGAAGTGGTCGTCCGCCTTCATGCTGTACTGGCTCATCCTGAACATCGTGAGCATGTACCAGAGCTGGCGCCTGAACCGGCACTTCGGGCCGCCGAGCGCCCCGGCCGCGGGTAGCGCGGGGTCCGGTGGCGGCTCTCGGACCCCCCTGGTTCCGGCAACACCGCTTGAGCCGATGAAGGGCATGCAGCCGCGCCGCCCGGTGAAGAGCAAGCGGAACGGCCGTGCTTCGGGCGGGGTGGACCCCTCCTCGCCGCGCCGGACCGGGCAGGCACAGGACTCGTAGCGGGAGCGGGGCCGAGCCGGGCCCCTGGAGCGGTAAGGGGGGAGCGGCGACGCGGTCGGGTCGGAGGAGAGCGGCCGGAGCTACCGCCGCCTCGGGCCGCGCCGGCAGCGGGTGCACCGGAAGCGGGCGCGCCGGCCGCTCTTTGATACCCTATCAGGCAGGAGTCCGCGCGGGCTCCCCCTAATGTTCGGTGAGGACCGGCACCTCACCGCCGGTGTGCAAGGAAGCCCAGTTTATGGAAAGTGGACAGACGTCCGACCCGTCAGTGAACCCCGGAGTGGTGGCCCGCGACTTCATTGCAGAAGTCGTCGAGGCGATGGGCATGGATGCAGAGGTGCAGGTGGAGCAAACCGAGGACGGCACCTGGCGGATCGAGGTGCACGGCGACGAGGCCGGAGACATCGTCGGCCGCTATGGAAACACGCTGAACGCGCTCCAGTACCTGACCGGACTGGTCGTCCAGCGCCGGACCGGCGAGCACGCCCGCCTGCTGCTGGATGCCGAAGGATACCGTGACCGGCGGGAAGCCGCGCTGGTGGAACAGGCGCGCTCTCTCGCGGCGGAAGTTGCTCAAGCCGGCCAGGAAGCGGAGCTCGATCCGCTGGGGGCCTTTGAGCGGCGCATCATCCACAACGCCCTGCTGGACCACCCGGACGTGGTCACGTACAGCGAAGGGGACGAGCCGGAGCGACGGGTGATCATCGCGCCGCGCAGGAAGTAGCGGGGAGCAGCCGCTCCCCCGTCATCCTCCGCGCCTCAAGACTTCCAGAACTGCCACCACGCGCGGCGGCTCGCGGTTTCCAGCAGCTCAATCTTCGCGTCCTGGCGGATCGCCAGGGCGCGGAGACCCTCCATCTCCTGCCGCAGCCGTTCCATCTCCTGGAGCTCCGCCCGTGCGCGGTCCAGCTCAGCGCGCAGCAGCTCCGCGTCCGTGGCTTGCCGGTTCTTCTCATCCAGCGCCACGCGGAGCTGCCGGACCTCTCCCTCTTTTTCGGCGGACTGCTCGCGCAGCGACTCCGCCGATTCGGCGAGCGCCTTCACGCGCTCCAGCTCTCCCTGGAGGTAGCCGAGGCGGAACATGGCCTGCTCGTGCCGCTGGTACAGCTCAGTGAGGGCATGCACCGCGCTCGCCGAGAGCGCCACTCCGTCCTCCACCGGTTCGGCATCGAGGGCCGTCTCATTCTCTCGCGCCGGCCGCACGTCCGCGTCCAGGAGCCCCTCGTCCGCGCCCTCCCCCAGCGGCCCACCCTCTTCCAGCAAACCCGCTTTGATGAGCGCCTCATGGGTAATCCGGTATTCCTCACCGAATTTACCGGGCTGGACGGAGGCCTCGAGCTGCCCCAGCCGGATGCGCTGGCGGATGGTGTTGCGGTGCCAGCCGGTAAGCGCCGCCGCTTCGGCTATGGTGTAAGTCTGACTCTTGCGCATTGGCGAGATCGGGGCCGGCGGGGAGATGTCCGCGCGACCGAGCCCTATGGTATGCTAAACAGACCCGGAGTCTCAACCCGGAGAGTCTCCACCGGGAACGGTCCCCGCGCTGAGCCGGGCTCCGGCTCAGTTCGTACACCCGGTGCGGTTCTCCCTCCCGCCGCTCACCGCCGCTGTCTCATCGGCACCTGGAGATCCTGTGCGACTTGCCTGCTCCACCCGAAGCTTCACCCAGGACCGCCTGGAGATCGCCCTCGCGAAGGTCTCCTGGGCGGGCTTCCGAAGTGTTGAGCTGGCCCTGCTGGAGGAGCCGTTTCCAGACGCGCAGGAAGTCAGGCGGCGCCTCCTCGCGAACGAGCTGGAGCTGGCGGCGGCGGACTGCGGGCGCCTCCCACCGGGTCAGGGCGAAGCGACGCTGGCCGATCTCGGGCGGATCGGGCGATCGGCGGCGCTGGCCCGGAGCCTGGAGGCCCCGCTGGTGGTGCTGAGGGCGCCGGAGAGCGGCACGCTCGCCGATCGGGCGGCGGTGCTCATCCTGCTGCACCGGGTGCTGGCGGAGACGAATGTTCAACTCTGCCTGGCGAATACGGCGGGCTCGCTCCTCGCGACTCCGGAGCAGTTCGTCGAGTTATGGGACGCCCGTCTGCCGGACCGGATCGGAGTGGCACTAGATCCGGCGCAGGCCGCCCTGGCCGGCTGGAACGGCCTGGACCTGGACCGGCTTCCGGAGCTGCCCCGCCACGTTTACTTCAACGACGCGCGGAGCGGTCGGGTGGTGCCGCCGGAGGAAGGTGAGCTGGACCTTCCGGGACTTGGCGCCGCCCTCCGCCTTCGGGGTTACGGGGCCAGCGTGTCGCTGCTGCTGGAGAACGCGGAGCCGTGGGATGTGGAGCCGGCGGCCATGCGCGCCCGTCAGGCGGCCGCGGTGGCGCTGGGCCTCTCCAGCTTCTAGAGGATCAGGGAGACCATTCATGCCGGCCTGGGAGCACCCCCTTCAACTCTTCTCGCTGGAGTATCCGGAGAACTGGGAGCTGCGCTATCAGGAAGAGACTGGGGGCGCCATTCTGGTCCACGCGGGGATCGTGGACGCGTGCGCGCTCAGCCTGACGCCGCTTGCTATCGGCGGAACCGAGGTCCCGCTGGAGGAGCAGATCCGGGAGATCGCCTCCCGCCTCGGGGTAACTCTCGCCGAGGGAGCCATTGCGGAGCAGAGCCAGGATGACTCCCGTTCCGTCTATGCCGAAGGGACCCGTGCGGATGCCTCGTCCACGCAGTCTCGGTTCCGGCTCTGGGTGATCCGGCATGGCAGTCTCGCGCTGCACGTCGCGCACTTCGGACCCGGCGCGGACATGCTCCACATGCGGGAGACGGCGGACCGGATCCTCGGCTCGCTCCGGTACCCCGAGATCCTGCCGCCCACTCCGGAGGAGTTCCGCAATCGGGTAGTGGAGATTCTGGTGCGGGAATACCCGCAGGTGCGGCCCGCGCGCAGCGGGGAGTGGTCCCTGCAGCTCATCGACGTGGAGGGCAAGGACGTCGGCACGGTGAGCCTGGAAAACCTCTACCGGGAGTGTCTGCTGCAGGCCGAATCCACCGGCGCGCTGATCCGAAACCACCTGAACGGCGTTCTCGGCCTGTTCACCGAGAGTGCGGAGGCGCCTCCGGAGCGCTACCAATCGCTCTCCGATCGCATCCTCCCCATGCTCCGATCGGAGAGCTGGGTGCGGGAGATTCCGCAGGGGATGGAGCTCGCCACCATCCAGTTCGCACCCGGGCTGGTCGTCTGCTTCGCCGTGGATGAGCCGACCCACTTCTCGTACATCTCGCGCAGCCGACTTCAGCAGTGGGACGTTCCGCTCGAGCGGCTCGAAGGGATTGCGCTGGACAATCTCGCCGCCCGGACCGCTGACCTGCCCACCACCCTCCTTCCGGGTCCGGATGGACGGCCGTGCGCGGTGGTGGTGCACGCCGGCGACGGCTATGACGCCTCGCGTCTCCTGCTGCCGAAGGTGCGCGAGCTGTTCGCGGAGCAGCTCGGTGAGGAGTACCTGGTGGGGGTACCGAATCGCGACTTCTTGATCGCCTTTGGGGACCGTATCCCTGAAATGGCGGCGCGGATCCGCCAGCAGGTGGAGGCGGATTATCAGCGCATGAGCCACCCGATCTCGCCTGCCGTCTACCGCGTCCGCCGCAATTCCGTCGCGCCCGCGGAATAAGGCGTCCACCGGTCACACTCCGGGCGCCGGGTGTGAGTAGGCGCCGGCAGGGATGCAGGGGTTGGGGAGCCTGGAGTCCGCAGCTATTGCGGAATCGACTCCATCACCCGCTGAAGGTCCGCCTGCGGCAGCGGGCCGACGACCATGACGTCCGCGGCGCCGCGCCGCGCCCCCAGCGCGCGCAGCTTCCGGCCGTGCCGGACGGACATCCCCTCCATCCCTACCACAGGTCCCTGGAATACGGAGAGACTCTCGCCGGGCTTCGGGCCGTCGTAGACGGCCACGAGCCCCTGCTGGCGGCCGTAAGCGTGTGGATAGAAGGCGCGGAACCGGTATCCGGGCGGGAGCCACCGGGGGAGCCGCGGCCCGTTCCAGGCACGCGCCACCTCCTGTGCCCGAGTCTGCCCCAGCGGCCGGCCCTGCCCGGGCTCCACCTGCTGGGCGCCGGCGGGGAGGGTGAAGGTGAGCTTGTCCGCCGGCGGCTCGGTAAAATGGATCTGCGTGAAATAGGTGCTCGCCGTGACCCCGCCGAGGCGCACCTCGTCGCGGCGAAGCTGGACGTTCGTCTGCTTGTCGATCCAGAACTGCCGGCTGGTACCGTTCGGGAGCCGGATCTGGATGACCCATGCCGGTCGTCCCGCCACCTCACCGTCCGCGAGCTGCTCCACGACGAGCCGCTTCGCCATCACCTGGCGCTTCTCACGCGCGATCAGCTCCGGGTCGAAGCTCGTCCCCCGCCGCTCGAAGGTGTTCGGGTGCGGGAAATAAAGAACGGCGCTGGCGCCGTCGTCGAACAACGTGCGCCCGCCCGGATACTCCATCCGGAGGATCGTGCCTTTCCGATAGACGCGCTGATGTGTGGTGACCTGTTTTCCACCTTCGGGATGGCTAACGGTGGTGGTCTGGTCACCCCAGAAGCTCACGTCGGCGGAAAGACTGTTGAGCAGAACCTGCCTTGGATCATCGGCCCGGGCGCACACCGGCGGTAGAGCGAGAAGCAGGAGCAGATGCAGGAATGCCCGGCGGCGCATGGCTGGTCGCTCAGTCCGTGGTCACGTGGCCCGCACTGAGGTCAATGCTGGCATCCATGGCGTCCCAATTCACCCGCGGCTCGGCACGCTCGAGCTGCTGGTGCCGCTCCACGGCGACGGCGAGCATGCGGCCGCGCTCCCACTGCCGCTGCTGGTACTGGACCAGCAGCGGTGCGGTGACCGCCGCGAATACGGCAGCAGCGAGACTGAACGCCGCCATCGGTACCGGCAGCCGCAGCTTCCAGTCGAACTGCATGCGAACCCGGTCCCACCAGGCTTGCGGCGCCGGATGAGGCATTGTCTCCCCGACGGCTGCCGCCAGTTTCTGCTCGAATTCGTCGCTGACGCGCCGCTGGGGAATACCGCGCAGCACGGCGCAGAGCCGGCGAGAGCTCTCCATCTCGGCCGCGCATTCAGCGCACCGCTCCAGGTGGTCCTCCACCAGCGCCGTCTCCGCGGCAGAGGCGCGCCCGTCCAGAATCGAATGGATCAGATTTTGAATTCTTCCGCAGCTCATGATGCACTCTCCATGTAATGCTGCAGTTTTCGCCGCAGGAGAAGGCGAGCATTGAACAGCCGAGACTTCACCGTTCCCACTGGGCAGCCGATGGACTGGGCCACCTCTTCATACGACAGACCTTCCATGTCATGGAGGACCACCACGGCGCGTAGTTTCGTGGGCAGGGAGCGGATCGCCTTCTGCACATGCCGCTGGAGCTCCGTGAGTTGAACCGAAGCCTGCGGATCTGAATCCCGGGTCACACACGGAACCTCCCGAACCCCCTCTTCCCCGTCCTCCACCACGGGCACCGTCTGCGGCGCGCGTCTGGCCCGCCGGT
>CAYQDT010000027.1:6144-12198 GCA_964416225.1 uncultured bacterium | reverse complement strand
AGGCCCGCGAGCGCGGCTCCGGCGCGGCGGCACCGGGAGGCGCGTGGCGGGCGGCGGTGCCCGCTCACCGCCCGGCTCCCGGGGGCTGCGACGGCTGCGGCGCGATCCGCTGCGGCCGCGGCTCCGGCACGCCCTCGCGGAGCTCATAGAAGCGGTCTCGGCGGAGGGTCCCGAACTGCTGCTGGAGACCGGACGGCCAGCGGACCTCCGCCTGGAGCGGCTCGTCCACCGCATGGCCGCCGGCCAGCGGCACGCCGAAGTGGAGCCGGGGATCGCTCGACGAGAGATAGCTCCCGCCACTGCGCACCTCCCGGTACTGGGTCAGGGCACCGGCGTGCAGCACCACCCGTGCGCCGATCGCGTCCCGGTTGGAGCGGGTCCCGACGAGCCGCAGGCTCAGGAAGTGGCGTCCCGGCAACCCGTTGTTGTGGAGCAGCGACGGATGACCCTCCTGGTAGCCGTCGTTGTTATTCACCAGCACATCGAGGTTCCCGTCGTTGTCCAGATCGCCGAACGCGGCTCCGCGTCCGCCGTGCCGCTCCCGGAAGGCCGGGCCGCCGGCGGCCGTCGCCTCGCGGAACGTGCCGTCATGCTCGTTGTGGAAGAGCTGGTTGGTCTGGAGATACTGCTCGCCGCCGCGCGTCTGCGCGACTTCCGGGTAGACGTGCCCGTTCGCGAAGAAGAGGTCCAGCCAGCCGTCGTTGTCGAAGTCCAGAAATCCGGCGCCGAAGCCGAGGTAGTCGAAGGTCGGGCCGCCAATCCCGGAGGAGGCGGAGACGTCCGAGAAGAAGCCGGAGCGGTCGTGGCGCCAGAGATGGTTGGGCCGCTTGGAGAAATCCGCGATCACCAGCCCCGGCTCGCCCTCGTTCCGGTAGTCCCCCAGGTCGATCCCCATGGCGGCCATGGTGGCGCCGTCCGCCGCCAGGGCCACCCCTTCCCGCATTGCCGCGTCCTCGAACGTCCCGTCTCCCCGGTTGCGCAGCAGGCGCGCCGGCTCGCCGTCCTGACCCACGAAGAGGTCCGGCCAGCCGTCGCCGTTGTAATCGCAGGTGATGGCGGAGAGGGCCTTTCCGGAAGGGCTCCACAGTTTTGTCTGACGGGTGACGTTGGTGAACGTGCCGTCCCCGTTGTTGTGGTACAGGATGCTGGAGGTCCCATCGTACATCTGCGGCGGGCAGTTGCTCTGGAACCCGCCCGAAAGCTGGCAGTACCGCAGGCCGTCCTGGCGAAACTTCACGTAGCCGCAGACGAACAGGTCCAGGCGACCGTCCCGGTCGTAGTCGATCCAGGCCGCGCCGGTATGGAACGGCTCGCCGTAATCCAGCCCGCCGACATGCGCGGTGTCGGTGACATCCGTGAACGTGCCGTCCCCGTTGTTGTGGTAGAGCACGTTCTTTCCCCACTGGCAGAGGTAGAGGTCCGGGTGACCGTCGTTGTCGAAGTCCCCGGCCACCACCCCGATTCCGTAGCCCGTACCGGGAACGCCGGCGCTTTCCGTGACGTCGGTGAAGGTTCCGTCGCGGTTGTTGTGGTAGAGCGCGTTCCGCAGCCGGATCCCCCGGCCGTACAGGTCCCGCCCGTTCAGCAGGTAGAGGTCGGGCCAGCCGTCCCCGTCGTAGTCGAAGATCGCGCAGCCGGAGCCGGATTCCTCCAGGATGGTGGCCATGCCCCGGTGCCCGTTGTTGTAGGCAAAGGTGAGGCCGGCCCGCGCGGCGATGCTGCTGAAGGAAGAGGCGGTACCCTTCACCTGCAGATCGCCTCCCAGCAGATCGGCTCCCCGCGGCTCACGCGCCCGGCTCGCCAGAGCGGCGGCCGCGATGATTCCCGCCACCACGAGGAGGAGGGGACGCAGGCGGCGCCCGGTCAGTTGTAAGCCGGAAAGGATCATCGCAGCGGTGCAGTCAGCAGGCCCCGGGGTCACGCCTCGCCACAATGGCTGCCGGGACGGGCAGCGGCATTGTGGTATTCGAACCATTCACCGCTCCACGTGTTGATCCTTCTTTGTGAAAGCTAAGCAAATTTTTAGGGATTTCGGGCAGGGGGAACCGGCACAAGGCGGTAACTGCCCTGTAGCCTGTGCTAATGTCAGGTTTGTTGCGTTGCAAGGGGGTGAATCAATGGTTCGCAGCAAGCTGTCGCTTGCGGGCTTCGCCGCACTGGCGTTGCTCGCTCTGACCGGCTGCGGTGACGAGAAGTACCCTGGATACAAAGCCGCCCGGCCCACCCCGGACTACAGTCAGGGGAGGCTGCCGGCGGGAGGCGTACCGGGAATGGATCCAAAAATGATCCCCGCCAAACCCGGCGGAGAGCCTGGAGGAGCCCCGGCGCCCGCCGCGGCTCCAGGTCAGCGCTAGAGGCAACCGGAAGGCGGTTGCAAGGAGAACGCAATGAGGCGATCCAGAACGTGGCGTAGACCAGCGTTTACTCTCATCGAACTGCTGGTCGTGATAGCGATCATCGCTATTCTGGCTGCAATCCTGTTCCCGGTTTTCGCTCAGGCGCGGGAGGCGGCACGTAAAGCGCAGTGCCTCAGCAACCTGAAGCAGCTCGGCAATGGGATGATGATGTACTCGACGGACAACGACGGGTCGTACGTGCCGTGGACGGCGCGCGACGCAAACGGTAAGGACATCGTGGACCCGGTGACCGGAGTGGCGCTTACCTGGGACCGCTTGATTCAGCCGTACACCAAGAACAACGGAATCCTCGCCTGTCCGAGCGACTCGGGCTCCAGCCGTCCCAAACTGACGGGGATCGGGCAGGTCGTCCGCTCCTTTACCTACCCCGGCAGCATCGGCGGGGGCTGGTGTCCCACCACGCCCGCTCGCAATGAGGCGAGCGTGGGCAAGCCGTCCCAGACGGTGATGCTCGCGGAGCGCGATAACTGCGGCCAGAACGGAATGGCGTGGGAGTGGTGCTCCGTAAATGACAACGCGTCGGAGATCGCATGGCGGCACCAGCGGGACTCGAACATCCTCTGGGTGGACGGCCATGTCAAGCGGGTCTCCTACGTCCACGATCCGAACCTGAAGGGGTCGAACGCGGGCGCCTACGGTTCGGCGCTGTACCAGTTCCCCGGCTACCGTTTCGACGCCACCAAGGGCGCCGGCTCCCTGTGGGGCGCGATGCATCCGCTTCCCGGGGCTACACCTCCGCTCACCAACAAGAACGACTGCGGCGTGCCGATGGGTGATTTCCTGGTTCCGGACTAGGTATCGCCGCGCATGCCGGACCGGTTCGGAACCGTGTTGTTTCCGAACCGGTCCTCCCTCCCGTGCGGCGGCAGCCGGGGCATCCGTCCCTCCGGCGCTGCCGCACCCTTCACCGTCTGCTCACGCGCCGGCACCGCCGCGGGCGGAGCACCCGCTTCTCTCCGTTCGCCGTCGCGCAGGTGCCGGTGGCTCGGCGGCTCCCATCGCCCCGGGCGGAATCGGCGTTCCGGGCATCGCGACCTCCCGCCCGCGAGAGCCCGGCGCCGCCCCGCGGACGGACCGTTTGCAGGACGGGTGTCACCGGTGAATAACGAACCGGAGATACTGAGGGAGGGGCGGGGCGCCCCGGGGCGGAGGCCCGCGCGGGTCAGGGGCAGAGAGGCGAGGTCGAAGTGAATCAGGCACCCGGTATTTCCGGCGGCGCGGCGGCCGAGCCGCAGCGCTCGCCCGCCCAGCTCGTGGCGACGATCCAGCGCAACTGGTCCCTCGAGATGGACGGCGCCGAAATGTACCAGGCGCTTGCGGACCGGGAGAAGATCCCGGAGCGCCGCACCATCTTCCAGAAGCTGGCCGCCCTGGAGCGGCACCACGCGGAGCAGTGGGCCGGCCGGCTGCGGCAGCTCGGGAGCGCGCCGCCGGCGACCCACAGCGGTAAAGCGCACGCCACCCGGCTCGCGGATACGCCGGGCGGGATGCAGGCGACCATCGCGGCGATCGAGGACGAGGAGCGCCGGGACGTCTCGGCTTATCTCCGGCAGATGCGCGAGTTCCAGGACGAGGAGACCGCGGCGATCCTCCGCGAGGTGATCCTGGACGAGTTCGCGCACGCGCACGTGCTCAAACGGCTCTACGCCGAGAGCAGCTCTCGTCCCGCGCTCGACTACCTGCTGCGCCGCCAGCGACAGGGCACGGGAAGCTGGATCGGGGACGCGGTCTACGGGGTGAACGATGGCCTCGGCGCGATTTTCGGCATCGTCAGCGGCGTCTCCGGCGCGACCCTCGGGGACAGCAAGGTGGTGCTCCTCGCGGGACTGGCGGGGATGGTCGCCAGCGCGCTCTCCATGGGCTCCGGAGCCTACCTGGCGGCGAAGAGCGAGCGGGAGATCTATGAGGCGGAGCTCCACCGGGAGCGGGCCGCGCTCCAGGCCCACCCCGAGGATGCCCGAGAAGAGCTCGCCATCCTGTACCAGCTCAAGGGCGTGCCGGAAGACGATGCCGTCAAAATGGCCGGCGACCTCGCGGCCAATCCCGACCACTTCCTGCGCACCATGGCGGCGGAGAAGCTGAACCTCACCGAGGAGGCGCTCTCCAACCCGGTCACCGCCGCCCTCTCCGGCTCCGTCTCCACCGCCGTCGGGGCGTTCATTCCCATCATCCCCTTCTTCTTCATGCACGGCTACGCCGCGGTGATCGTCGCCGCGGTGGTCTCCCTCATCGCGCATTTCGCCGTCGGCGCCGCGAAGAGCCTCGTGACCGTCCGCTCCTGGTGGAGCAGCGGCATGGAGATGACGGTGGTCGGCGCGATCGAGGGCGTGGTGACCTACCTGATCGGGATCGGCCTCGGGCACGTGGCGTAAGCTTCGCACGGGATGACTGCCTCGAACCGCGCCCCGACCTTCGCGGGGACCGGACCTCGAGCGGGATCAGGGACGGACAGGAACCGTGGACGCGGGCCGGCGCGGGGCGACCGGGCAACCGGCGTTCCGGTCCGCTGCGGGTGTCGAGTGGGGTCAATGCCGGACGAACACGGCCGTGCCGATCGGCACGGCGCGAAAGACCTCCTCGATCGCGCAATCCTCCAGAGCGACGCAGCCCCAGGTCCAGTCCCGCCCCACCCCGCCTCCGTGGATCATGACCGCGCCGCCGAGCGCGGTGTTCTGGGGCGGAGTACGGCGCAATCGCAGGGCAGCGATGATGCGCCCGAACTCGGCGCGGGTGATCCGGTGCGCGCGAAGGCCACGCTCCGCTGCGTCCCGATTCGGGTAGCTCAGGCCCAGTGCCTGGTGGAAGCGGCTCCGCGCGTTCTTGCTGGTGATATAGAAGCTGCCCTCAGGCGTGCACCGATCGCCCTCCCGCTGTTTGTCATCCACCGGGTTCAGTCCGAGGGCGACGGGATAGCTGCGAACGAGTCGGCCCCGGGAATAGAGGTCGAGCCGTCGCCGCGTTTTGGAAATCACGATTTGCACGTTCGGGCGGGGACGGCCCGCGGTTGCCGGGCAGCCGGCCGGCAGCAGCGCCGCCACGGACAGCAGCAAGGCCCCGCAGGCTCGCCGCAGCGTGGCGCCTGGTTTCTGGACAGAAGGGTGCATGTTGAGCGGACGGCAGCGGCCGGGCCATGGTTCGCCGATTTGCTCGACGACCAGCAGCGTTCCCGCGCGGATCACAGTCCGAATCACTTCCCGGCGATCCATCCTCGATCCGTCCTTTCCCCGGCCGTACGCCCGCCGGGTGCACCGCAGCTTTCCAAGCGTCCCAGCCGCCGTACCCCCGCGTATCCCCGCCCAGTGCCGGCCCGGAGACGCACGTCACAATGACAGCTTTGTAGAGGATTTGAGATCTACCTTCCGGGCTTCTCCAGCCGGACCGCGGGAAGCTCCGCGGGCGGGGCGCGGCCGGCTTGAACCGCTTCTAACGGCCAGCCTACTGGGCTGTGGTTCAGGCCATGCCATCCCGACAGGAAACCGGCCCGCACGCAACCTGGCAGACACAACTATGTGCTCTATCTGCTAAAAATCCATGGGACAGCCGATGTTGGTCCGCCTCGCAGTGGTCAAGGCACCCGTCGCCGGCCGGCTTCCGCCGCGGGGAATCGGGTGATGGATGACTAAGGATGATGATAATG
>CAYQDT010000027.1:0-6134 GCA_964416225.1 uncultured bacterium | reverse complement strand
AGCTTGGAGACTGTCGCGACCCCTCTCGGTAAGCTTGACCTGTATCGCCGCCGTGGCCGCACTGGCCACCTTCGCCGCGACGGCACCGTACCCGGATGTCCGGGGAACCTACGACGGATCGTTTCGCCTGGGTACCGCGCCCGCCGATGCCGCGCGGGTGGTGGTGACCGCGCAGCGCCGGAGCCACTTCACGGGAACCGTGACCATCCTGGGTCACACCAGCCCCTTCAGCGGTTCGCTGAAGCCGACCGGAACGTTCACGGCGAGCTTCGTTTACGCCGTGCCCCCGCAGCCGGCGCGGGTGAAGGTGCAGGGGAGTCTCACGAACCCCGGAATCACGCAGACGGTAGCAGGGACGTACAGCGCCGCGCGCGGCGGCCGGACGACCACGGGTCCGTTCCAGCTCCAGCGTGAAGGCTCGTAGGAGCGCGCCGGACCTTCCCGGTCCGCCGCCTGCCGGATCCCGGGCCCACCCGGATGCGCGTCACCTGCGTTTTGCCGCGGGTTTGCCCCTCGTGTGTTACGCTGTGGAAGATGTCCGCCCGCCCCGCGTGATCCGGCGCGGGCGGACCGGACCACAGGAACGAGGGTGCCGCACGTGCTGAGCCGATGGTTGGGGACCCTGGGCGCGCGGTCGCCGCGCCTGCGCCACGCCCTCTGGAGGGCGGGGTATGAGGTGCTGGCGCGTCGGTACGGACAGGCCGACTGGACCTTCATGAACTACGGCTACGCCGCGCTCCAGCCGGACGACGCCCGGCCCCGGCTCGAAGCCGCCGATGAGGCGGACCGCTACCCGATCCAGCTTTACCATCATCTCGCGGCCGCGGGAGAGCTGGCGGGTGCCGCCGTGCTGGAGGTGGGCTGCGGGCGGGGCGGAGGCTGCTCCTACCTGGCCCGCTACTTCAACCCGGAGCGGGTGGTCGGGGTGGATTTTTCACCGCAGGCCATTCGCTTCTGCCGCCGGGTGCACACCGCGCGGGGCCTCTCCTTCGTCGAGGGCGATGCCGCGGCGCTGCCGTTTCCGGACGAGAGCTTCGAGGTGGTGGTGAACGTGGAGTCGTCGCACTGCTACCCGGACCCGGAGCGATTCCTCCGCGAGGTATTCCGCGTGCTCCGTCCGGGCGGGCGGTTTCTCTGGGCTGACATGCGCCCGGTTGAGCAGGTGGATTCCACCCGCCGGCAGTTCCGAAACGCGGGATTCCGCTTTCTGCGGGAGAGGCGGATCACGCCGAACGTGCTCCACGCCCTGGACCGAATGAGCGACGGCCGCGCCGAGATGGTCCGGCGCCTGGTTCCGCGGATGCTGGTCGGCCCGGTGGGGGACTTCGCCGGCGTGCGCGGCAGCCGGGTGTACGAGTCGCTGCGGAGCGGGGCGGTGGAGTACTGGAGCTGGGTGCTCGGCAAGTGATCCGGCCGCCGAGAGCCCGACTACCCGTTTTCGGCGAAAAAGGTGCTTGAGCGGCTACTCCTTTCGGACGAAATCTTCCGTGGCTTTCGGTGGAAGGGAGCGCAGGCGGATGGGTACTGGGCCGAAGCGCGAGGTTGGGTCGCAGCAGAACGGATCCCAGCCAGGGATTGCGCAGCGTGCGACGAGGAGCTGGACGGCCTGCCTCGTTCAGGAGCTTCGACTGGGGCGGGCGGCGGCCGCGGCACCGGATCCGAGCCGGGCGGAGCTCGTGGCTCGGCTGCGGGACGACATGGATCGGGGGACGTTCGACCCGCAGGTGGAGCGGCTCGTCGACCTGCTGTTCCAGAATCTCCGCGCCGCGGTGTGAGCCGCGGCTGCTGAATTGAGATCGAGGGAGCAGGGCGCCCCGCAGCACTGCGGTCAGACCGCCTGCTCGCGGTCGGCAGCGACGCGACCGCCGCTCGGTCCGGCGCTGCCGGCGGGATCGAGCGAAGCGAGTGCGTTGCGGACCAGGATCACTCGAGCGCGCCGCGGATCTCATCCCACTCCGGAAACCGGCCGGACTCTTTCTTGGAGAAGACGAGCTCGCCGTCCTTGCGCACCTCGAAGACGCCGCCCAGGCTGGGAACGATCTCCAGGCTCTTCACCCCAGTTTTGTAAAAGCTCAGTATCTGGTTCGTCAAACTGACGGCCCGCGTGAGGTAGCCTCAGGCGGTGCAATACTCGATCTGGACACGCATCGACCTTTCTCCTCCGGAGACACCCGCAGCGGCTGGATGGAGGCGGAGAAGCGGAACTCGCCGCTGCGCCGGCCCGCGCCGCGCCCACCCCTCCGCCGCTCCATCCAGCCTTCCGCCATCCCCTGCGTCCACTCCTCCGTCAGACACCCGGGCGGCGTCAGAGGAGCGGCGGGATCATCATCCCGTGGTGCGCCTGGCTTTCACGCTCCTCCTGCTCCAGCGCGTCATCCTCGTCGCGCGAGATAAAGGTCCAGCAGTAGGTGTCTTCGCTGATCGCGGCGGGCGTCTGCCGCAGCCGCTGGGCATTCTGTCCGAACTTGTCCATCCCCTCCGGCCGGCCTGCCGCGATCAGGATCTGACGGGCCTGGCAGACGTTCTGCTCAGACCAGAACTGGCAGTTACTCACCGTGCATTTGACTTCCGTCATTGCGTCCTCCTTGCGTCGGTTTCCCGCCTTCTTCTTCCTGTCTCGCCCGGAGACCAAACCGCACCCGCTCCCAATGGCCCTTCCTTCCCGGTAACACGAGCTGCCCGCGGGGCGCGCCGCCCCTCCGGAAGACCGGCCCCGGCGGTTGGTGGAACGCGGGCTAGGAGCCAGGATGCGCCGGGCCTGGGCCGCAGTCGTCCTGTCCGTGCTCTTCGCGCGCGCCGCTCCACGGTGGACCGTCTCCGGGGGTGAGCGCCGGCTGTGCCAGGCAGTGCTCGAGGACGCCTGCCTCGACCGCCAGGTCCAGCACGGTGTACCGCCGCCGCAGGTGATATGCCTTGAGGAAGCTCGCGCGCAGGCGGGCGGGAGAGATGCCGATCGCCTCGCCGTGCGCGGGGGCGCCCGCCGCCTGGAGGCGCGCCCGCACCTCCGCCGCCGGCAGCAGCTGTGCCCGCAGGCGCTCCCGCAGTTCCGGCCACCCATTCCGGAGGCGCGTCAGCCGCTCCCGGAGGCTGTCGGGATCTGGATACTTGGCGGCGGTCTCCTCCCGCGCCTTCACCGCGATCTCGGGATCCGGAAAGAGCGTCGAGAGCTGCTCCAGGCGCCGGCGGCGCCCGGGCCACGCGGCAAGCCGCGCTTCCGGGTCGAGCCGCTCCAGCGGCAGCCGGAGGAGCGCCTCGTAGAGGTCCGTGACGGCCGCCGTGGCGACGCCGACTTTAAAGCCGTGTGCCGGCGCTCGCCCCGCGTGGGTGTGTCGCTCCATGTCCCAGAGATGGCTGAACTGGTGCTCCGCGCCGGAAGCCGGCCGGCTCGTTCGGGTCCGCTGCATGGCGAGCCCCGTGAGAAGCAGGCCGCGGGTGAGCTGGCGGACCGCATCCGCATCGCCGTGGCGGACGCGTCCGGGGTTCTCCAGGGCGGCGCGCAGCGGAGGCTGAACGAGCGCCCAGGCCGGCGGGTCGATCGGCTCCACGCCGAGGCCGTCCGCGACGATCCAATCCGCGCCGGCGGTGATCTTCGCGAGGAGGTCGCCATACCCGGCGGCCGCCAGTCCGGCGGGTGCGGCGGAGAGGACGCCCAGATCGGCGATGACCGCGGAAGGTGCGGGACAGGCGAACGTTTGCTTCGAGCCGTGCCGGGTGATGGAGGCGCCGAACGCGGTGTAGCCGTCCATGGAAGCCGCCGTCGCGACCGCGAGATAGGGGCGTCCCGTCTGGTGCGCGGCGAGCTTGACCAGGTCGTTGATGGTGCCGGAGCCGACCGCAACCGGGATCGCGTCGCGCGCCTGCAGCTCCGTCGCGAGCCACTCGACGTAGCCGTACTCGGCACTCAGCAGCGGGTCCGTCAGGAGCAGTGGCTCCAGGATGGGGTGAGCGGCGGCGGAAAAAGCCGCCTGCACCGCGTGTCCGGCTGCCGTCAGGGTGTGCGGATCCGCGACCACCACGGCCGGGCGTCCCCCAAATTGCCTCCGAAAGAAGGCGGGCGTCTCGGGCAGGAGGTCCTGGCCGAGGGCGATGGCGCGGGTCTCGGTCGCCGCGGCGAGCGCCTGCTCGAGCACTACTTCGGGAGCGCTCCTGGACATCTCCGAAATCAACCTCCGCGCAGGCGGGCCCGGGCCGTCACCTCTCCATGTCCGCGGTGGCTCTCCCGGGTACAGCCCGGCGCCACCCAGGGAAGGGTATCGCGAGACGAAGGCGCGGGCGGACCGGCCGGCAGGATGCGGGATGGGAAGCGGGAACCGGCGCGGCCGTGTGCAAAGTCCATCCTCCCCGCAAGCGGCCGCTCGCAGCCACGGCCCCTCCCGAGGATCTCCTGCCCCGCTCCCCGCTGCTCCGGGCCCTGGACATGATGAGCGTCCGGGACTGGATCGAGCCCCGGGTGCCGCACGGCCCCGATTCCCGGATCGGACGGCTCCTGGACGTGGCCCATACGGTCGGACACGGGGCGGACAGCACGGATCAAAGCGCCCTGAACCGGGACTACCTCCTGAGCGGCTCCAGCGCAAGGCGTCTCGAGCTCCTCGGCGCCTCCCTCCCACGACCGCCTCACGGCCGCGGCTAGGATCGTGGAACAGCTCGATTGGGTGTTCCCGGGAGTGGCGGCCGCGTTCAGCGGGAAGGCGAATCTCTCGCTGCCGTTCAAGGACCCCAACCTCAACGGCTCTTACTCCTACTGGCGCGTGGGGCAGTACCATACGATTGCCGGGAACGAGAAGGTCCGCCAGGGAAGCATCCATTTTGCCGGGCTCGCAAGATTACCAGGGCAACATGGAAGGGGCGGCGAGGGAGGGCGTCCGGGCCGCGCGCGAGGTCCATGCCGCCATCCGCAAGCGGTGAGCGCCCGGCGATCGGCGGTGCGCTCGCTAATACCGGCGAGCCGCAAAATAGCGCGCCGGTACCGTTATTCACCGTGCCGCAGAATGGGTAAAAGGATTACCACGGACCCTCGTGCAGCGGGTCGCGAGTAGCCGCGAGGTGTGAGATGGCAGCGTCTAGGGGTCGGACGCCCTACCTGCGGGCGAGTTGGCTCAACGTGGCTCTCGGAAGCTGGATCGCCGTCTCCCCGTGGCTTCTCGGCTGCGGCGGGAACGAGGCCGCGCTGTGGAACAACGGGATCGCGGGGGTGCTGGTGGTCGTTGCCGGCGTGATGGCGGCACGCAGCCCCGACTCCGGTGCCAGCCTCTGCAACCTGGCGCTCGGCGTCTGGCTGTTTATCTCGCCCTACGTGCTCTCGTTCCAGACGGAGACCTGCGCGGCGGTGAATGACGTACTGGCCGGGACCGGGGTCGGGGTGGTCGCGCTGCTGGACGGGGTGCCGAAGAGCGGGCCGCTCAACCGCCCCCGCGCGAACGGCCGCTAATCCGCGTGGATGGGTCGCGGTGCCGCGCGCGGGCGCCTGGAGCGACCACCCGGCGCCCCGAATCACAATGAGCCACCGTACCCGCAGGCGGGAACAGTGGCTCGTACGTGAAGTTCGCTGCACTCGCCCCGTGGGCTGATGCTTGATTGGGTTGGCCACAAGTAGTATCGGCGGCCCGACCGTCCACCTTAGGGTGGATTTTTACCGGCCTCCGGTTCACCGATTCCCGCCGCCGCTCCGGTGCGCCGACCGCTCCCGCCGTTGACCGGCGACGTCGCGATCACCGCGTGTCGCCCCCCGGCTGTTGCCGCTGAGCAGCGCGCGGGGTGATCCGCAGATCACCCCGCGCGGTGAGCACACCCGCACGCGCCCCGCATGCTCCTGATTCGCGGCTCGTTCTTAATGCTTGATTCCGCCCTGGTTATTGTTATTCCCGCCCTGGTTATTGTTATTCCCGCCCTGGCTATTGTTATTTTCACCCTGGTCGTTGCTTCCGGCCGACGAAGCGGCCGCGGGCGTTGGGGCCACGATGGACGTCACGAGCGGAAGGGCGAGGGCTACGCCCGCCGTGAGGCCGGCCCGTTTGGCAAGCTCGCGGCGCGAGCAGCCACGGACGGGGGGCCCCGCCGGCGGCGCAAGGAGGCCGGCGCGCTCAAGATCCGAGAGTCCCGCGCGGACGATCTCACTGGAGGCCGGCAGCCCG
>CAYQDT010000026.1:0-12310 GCA_964416225.1 uncultured bacterium | reverse complement strand
GGAGCATGCCTACTATCTGAAATACCAGAACCGCCGGCCGGACTACCTGGGCGCCTGGTGGAACACCGTGAACTGGGACGCCGTGGCGCGGCGCTTCGCCGGCTGAGCGCGGCATCCGCCTGTCCGCACGCTGTTTCGTGCGAATCTCGTTCTAGAGGCGTCTTATCACGGCCGGCGGCAGTCACATGCCGCCGGCCGTGACTCCGTGCGGCGAACAGGAGACCCTGGACCCCACTTCGCTGGGGAAGCCGCGCTCGAGCGGACGGGTCTGCTTCAACGGGTACCGGATCCGGGTGACGGTGCCGGAGCGGGTGGGCGCCTTCGACACCCACGGCGCCACGCTCGTGTTCCAGACCACCGTGGACGACTACGGCGAGGTGTGGGTGAACGGGAAGCTTCCGCGCCACGACGGCGAGCCCGGCGGGGGAGGCACCGTTGTTGCGGGATGCAACGCGCCGAACCGGCTGCTCGTGGCCCGGAACGTGCAGCCGGGACAGCTCTATGACCTGGCGGTTTTCGGCATCAACGGCCCCATCAGCGCCGCGCCGGGTCATTACATCTTCCTCCGCAGACCCACGAAGCTGGATTTCTATCCGGGATAACCGCGTGGTTTGCCGCCGGCCGCCGATTCCGCCGCGGGGCTCTTGAGAAGCACCGCGGCGCCCGGCCGTGCGGCGTGCGGACCGGGCACAGACCCTCCCGCGGGGCGGCCCGTGCCCCAGTACCCGTTCGTACCGCCGACACCCGGCCCGGGTCGGCCCCGGGGTCGGGTTCGCCCGGACGCCGCGGTCCGAAGTGGAACCCTCGCGACCGCCGTCGCTCGGCCGCATCTCCGCCGCGCTCCCCTCCCGGCGGAGGCGATCGGGCCGGCCGCGGATGGCCGTTGCGTTGAGGGGGTCGGAGCCGCGGCGCCTAAAAAAGCCATGCTTTCGGCAGGAAATGCGGCGGGAGGCGGTCTAAAAACTGGTGGGTGGAAAGAATTGAACTCTGCCCGACCTCCGCTGTTTGCCTCAACGGGTCCGACCCGCTGCTTCTCGCAGTCCGTCACCACAGGCCCCATGTCGATCGGCGGTTTCGCGCCCCGGTAAGGCGGTAACCGGTCAAGGAGCACCGTAATGCAGCTACATTATTTAGGAGTGCGCCGAGGGATCGCGCGCGCGGGAGTCCTCTCCGCGCTGCTGCTGGGCTCGGCGGCGGTGCTCACCGCTTTCCACACGCCGCGCGCGGACGGCGAGACTCCGGTTCCCGTTACGCGGGTGGTCGAGCCGACGGTGGCCCCGACCCGGTTCAGCGTCCGGGAGATGATCCGCCAGAACGGGGTAGCGGTGCAGCTCCCGCGCTCCGCCCCGCGCGTGATTCCGCGCCGCGGGCGGTTTCTCCAGCCCGGCGCGGCGGCGGCCGGCACCCCGGAGGCGCCGCGTCCGCATGCCGGCACCCAGGCACCGCCGCCCGCGCCGGACCCGCTGGTCCAGTTCGATACCGTTCGCCAGGCCGACTCGCTCATCCAAAGCGTTCCTCCGGACGATGCCCTCGCGGTCGGGCCGCGGCAGGTCGTGTCGGTGGGCAACTCCGCCATCGTCATCCTGGACAAGCAGAGCGGCCAGCGCCTCTTCGCGCGACCGCTGGACACCTTCTACCAGGGCAAGAACGCGGCGGGAGACATCTTCGATCCGCGAGCGGCCTTCGACGAGACCTCGGGCCGGTTTTACGTGCTCACCGTCGCGCAGGACGGGACGAGCAAGGCGGGGCTGCAGCTCGCCGTCTCCCTGACCGACGACGCAATGGGCGCGTGGAACGTCTACACGTTCGACGTGGCCGAGAACAGCAACAAGGACTGGCTCGACTTCCCGACCCTGGGCTTCAACAGCAAGGCGGTGTTCGTGGGGGGCAACACCTTCCCGTTCGATCCCACCCAGCCCTTCGTCCATGCCGCCCTGCGGGTCTTCGATAAGTCGAAGCTCCTCGCCGGCGCCGCGGTCTCCCCGGTCGCGCTCTTCACCCCCGGCGGGGTATCCGGCGCCTTCACCATCCAGCCGGCGCGGTCCCATGACCAGACGGACGTGGAGTGGATGGTGGATACGGGGCTGACCGGGAACAGCGTGCGGCTGTGGCGCCTCTCCGACCCGCTGGCCGCCGCTCCCACCATCACGACCAGCAGCCTGTCCGTACCGGACTACGTCCAGCCGCCCACCCAGAACCCCGAGGGCGCCACGCATGCGCTGGACTGGAGCGACGGCCGGGTGGGCAACGCCGTGCTCGCCAACGGAGACCTGTGGGTCGCCCACGGGGTGGGAGAGAGCATCAACGGGGCCACGCGGGGAACGGCCCGCGTATATCAGATCGACGCCGCCGGCGGGAGCGTGAAGAACACCTTCACCTTCTCCGACCCAACCTCCGATTTCGGCTATCCGAGCGTGGACGTCGATCCGCTGGGCGGCGCGCTCGTCGGCTTCGACGGCGTGGCCCCGAACCGGTTCGTGGGGATCTACTACGCCGTCAAGAAGGCTGCCGACACCACCTTCAGCGCCCCGAAGCTGATGTCCGCCGGGACCTTCACCCAGGACGCCTTCGATCCCGGTCTCGGGGTCTCCCGGTGGGGCGACTACAGCGATACGGCCGCGGACCCGACGCGGGTGGGCGTCATCTGGCACCAGAACGAGCTCGGCGCGGCGGCCAACACCTGGGTCATGCATGTGGGCGCCGTGCCGGTCGACGCCCAGGCGATCACCATCCTGACACCCAAAAGCGGCGAGAACGTCCTTGCCGGCAGCAGCTATACGATCACCTGGAGCAATGTCGGCGTGCCGGCGGCGGACAAACTGAAGATCCAGCTCTCCCGGGATGGGGGGCGGACCTATCCGGAGACGCTGACGCCGGCGGCCGGCGTGGATAACACCGGCACGTTCACCGTGACCCTCGCGGGGCCGGCGACCAACCTGGCCCGGCTGAAGATCACGGACCTGACCACCCCCACCGTCGTCGCGCTGATGGACAGCACGTTCTCCATCGTGACGGGGAGCCTGAGCATCGTCTCTCCGAACGGCGGGGAAGTGGCCATTGTCGGGCGAACGCTGCCGATCCAGTGGACCACGGCCGACTTCGCGGCGCAGAGCACGCAGGTGAAGATCGAGCTCTCCCGGGACGGGGGAGCGACCTTCCCCGAGGTGATCGCCGCGAACGCGCCGAACACCGGGTTCTTTAACTGGAACGTCACCGGCCCCGCCGTGACGAACGCGCGGGTGCGCGTGAGTGCGGCGCTGCTGGGTGGAAACAACTTCGCGTTCTCCGACACGAGTCATGCCGACTTCGAGATCCGGGACCCGTCGGCCCTCACGCTGCTCCTGCCGAAGGGCGGCGAGACGTTCCTGGTAGGGCAGACGGTGACCCTCAAGTGGACGAGCACCGGCTTCATCGACCACGTCCGCGTGGAGCTCAGCCGCAGCGGCGGGACGTCCTGGGAGACGATCCTGGCGGACGTGCCGAACACCGGCTCCGCGCAGTGGACCGTTACCGGACCCGGCACCAAGGAAGGGCGGATCCGCGTGACGTCGCTCACGCAAGACCCGAACTTCACCAGCGTCCAGGCGCAGACCATCGGGGTGTTCTCGATCACGGTGTCGCAGTTGGTGGTGACCAGCCCGAGGAGCGGGACGACGCTCATCCCCGGCCGGACGCAGCTGGTGACCTACTCCGCAACGGGCCTCCCGGCCGGCACGATGCGGGTCTCCCTCTCCACGGACGGGGGCAGCCGCTTCACGGATGTGGCGACGGGGGCTCCGAACAGCGGCAGCATCAGCTTCGTGGTGCCGAACACCCCGGCCACCGGCGTGATCCTGCGCGTCTCCTCGGAAGCTCTGCCGTCGATCTTCGGGGAAGTAACGGGGCTCACGATCGGCTCTCCCGCCCCGCCCACGCTGAGCCTGCTCAGCCCGGTGGGAGGAGAGCGGTGGGAAATCGGCAGCAAGCAGACGATCCAGTGGAGCGGCAGCGTTGTGGGGCAGGGAACGGTCACCATCAGCCTCTCTCGAGACGGCGGCCGGACGTTCAACCCCATCCTCTCGAGCGTCCCGAATTCCGGAACGGCTGCGTGGACGGTGACCGGACCGGCGACGACGCGAGCCAAAATCCGCGTGAGCTGGAACGGAGGCAGCCCGCTCTCCGCCGACAGCCGGGCGGTGTTCCGGATCCAGACCGGGCGGCGTCCGCGCTGACACGGGCGCACGGGACTGGCGGGCGGAGGACCGCCCGCCAGCCCCGATCTCCGCGGCGGATCACGGTGTGCGGATCGGGCGAGCGGCGGCGAAGCGGGCCGGGCACGCCGGTGACGCTTGATACCGGGCCGTTCGTGGACGTGGAGTTCTTCCGGGCGGACCACGGATTCTTCTGCGACCAGCGTCCCAGCTACCACCCGAAGGCGGCCCGGCAGTGGTGGGCGCTGACGCTGGCTTTTCTTCGGGATGACCTGCCGGTCAGCCCCGCCTGATCCCCCGGGCAGGGGCCCGGTGCCCGCGCGGCGACCGGCTCACGCCGTTCGGACCAGCTCCTGCGTCGGCAGCGGCAGCGCGCGGAGCCGCACCCCCGTGGCGGCAAAGATCGCGTTGCCGATGGCCGGCGCAATGCCGACGATCGGCGTTTCTCCCGCTCCGGCCGGGGGAAGGTCCTTCCGGTCCACGAGCACCACCTCGATCCGGGGCACGTCCCGGAAGCGCGGCACGCGGTAGCGGGAGAAGCGGGGGTTGAGGATGGTGCCGTTCTCGAACTGCACCGCTTCGAAGAGCGCGCCGCCCAGGCCCATCACCAGCGCTCCTTCCACCTGGTTCCGGAGGTGCTCCGGGTTGACGACGGCCCCGCACTCGAACGCGCTGACCGCCCGGATGACGCGGACGCGGCCGGTGGAGCGATCCACGGAGACCTCGGCGCACGTGGCGAGCTGGCCCCCCTTCTCGGTGCCCACCGCCAGGCCGAAGCCCGTTTCAGGGGGCGGCTTCGCTCCCCAGCCGAACCGCTCCGCGGCGGCGGTCAGCACCGCTCGAAGGCGCTCGTCCTTCAGGTTCTTGAGGCGAAACTGCAGCGGGTCCATTCCCAGCGCGTGCGCCAGCTCATCCATGTGCGTCTCGCGCGCGAAGTGGTTCGCGGTGGCGGCGAGGCCGCGGTAGGAGCCTTGCCGGAGCGGCGCCGGGGTGGGAATGAACTCCGCTCGCTGCGCCGGCAGTTCATAGGGAGAGCGGATGGCCGAAGCGCCGGAGTTGTAGTTGTACTGCTCCCAGGCCGTGAGTGGACCGTCTTTCCGCGCCGCGCTCGCGATCTCGATGACGCCGGCCGGCCGGAAATAGGCCCAGGTAAACTCCTCCTCGCGGGTCCAGCACACCCGAACCGGCTTCCCGGCCGCCCGGGCCAGCCGGGCCGCCTCCACCGCCGCCTCCCCGGTGTGCTTACCGCCGTAGGCGGAGCCGGTGTCCGGCACGAGGACGCGCACCCGCTCCTCCGGGACGTGGAGCCGGCCGGCCAGCTCGCCGCGGACGCCGAACGGCCGCTGGGTGCCGGTCCAGACGGTGAGGCGGTCTCCCTCCCACTGCGCCACGGCCGCCCGCGGCTCGAGCGGGGCGTGGGCGATATAGGCCACCGTGTAGCTCTCCGCGAGGTGCACCCCCTCTTCCGGCGCGGGGGCCGCGGGAGCCGCCGGGCCGCGCGCCCGGGCCGCCCGCCCGGCCTCCCGCAACGAAGCGAAGAGCTCGCCGGACGAAGGCTGCGGGCTCCGGTTCCACCGGGCCTGGAGCGCCTCCAGCGCGCGCCGCGCCGCGAGCTCACTCGGCGCCGCAACCCCCACAAACTCGCCGTCGTGGACCACGGTGACCCCCGGCATCGCCTCGGCCGCCTTCGTGTCCAGGGAGGCCAGCGTCGCGCCGAAAGCGGGTGGGCGGAGCACCTTCCCGAAGAGCATGCCCAGGAGGTGAACGTCCGACGCGTACCGGTGGGCGCCGGTCACCATCGCCCGCCCGTGCACCTTGGGCACGGGCTGTCCCGCCACCGTCCACCGCTCCGGTGGGGTGGTGGGAGGCTCCGCGGTCACGGCCTTCGCGAGCCTCCGGCCCCGCGTCAGCTTCCCATACTCGAGCGCGCCGGGGCTTCCGGTCCGGTGGATCTTACCCTCCCCGGCGGAGAGCAGAGACCGGTCCACGCCCCACTCCGCGGCGGCCAGATCGAGGAGGAGCTCCCGGGCCGCGGCCGCCACGCGGCGGAGCTGTCGCCCCATCTGCGGGGTCGACTGGCTCCCGAACGTGCCGATATCGAACGGGCAGAGCCGCGTGTCGCCCATCACCAGCTCGATGGAGCCGACCGGCGCGCGCAGCTCTTCCGCCACCGCCTGGGTGAGGGAGGTGCGGTTGTTCTGGCCGACCTCCACCTTGCCGGTGTAGACGGTGATCCGCCCGTCTTCCGCAATCTGCAGCCACGCGCCGATCTCCGGCGGGAGCGCAGGGCCGCCGGCCCGGCCCCGCCCGCCGCCGGACTCCTGCGCCTCCGCGCCCGGGAGCAAGAGCAGGACCACCAGCCCGCCGCCGAACAGCTTCAGGAAGTCGCGCCGGCGGAGACCGAGCCGCGCCGCCAGCGCGCCCGGGTCGTCCAGCTCGTCCAGCTCGTACCGCTCCGGCTCCATTCCGGGCTCGAACGCGGAGGAGGTATTCATCGGCCGGCCTCCTTCATGCGCTCCGCCGCCAGCCGGATCGCGGCGAGGATGCGCCGGTAGGTCCCGCACCGGCAGAGATTCCCGTCCATGGCGCGGATCAGCTCTCCCTCGTCCGGCGACGGGTTCTTCCGGAGGAGGGCGACCGCGGTCATGAGCATGCCGCTCGTGCAGTAGCCGCATTGGAGCGCGTCCGCTTCCAGGAACGCCTCCTGCAGCGGATGCAGCCGGCCCTCCCGCTCCAGGCCCTCCACGGTGGTCACCTCCCGCGCTCCGACGGCACCCACGGGGGTGATGCAGGCACGGGTCGGCGCGCCGTCCACCAGCACCGTGCACGCCCCGCACTGGCCCTCTCCGCACCCATACCTGGCGCCCGTGAGCCGGAGATCGTCGCGGAGCGTGCTGAGGAGGGACTGCTCCGGGTCGGCGTTCACGGTGGCGCGCTTCCCGTTGACGTGCAGCTCGGTGACTTGCGACATACCACACCCCCGGTCTGGCCCCGGTGACTCCCGGCGGACGGCTCCATTGCCGGCGGCATCCGCGGTCACCCGGTCTCGATTCCCGCGCTCCCCTCCGGAGCCGCGAAGGGCGGACCCGGCCTATCGGCCTCCCGGCCCCGATCCCCCCGGCGGGGCAGGGGCGCTTCCCCCGCCCCGGGAGAGGGTCCGGCTCCCGCCCCCAACCGTCGAGAGCTCCACCACGTACAGGCCCCCGAAGGAGAAGAGCTCCAGCCCGCTTCCGGCCGGCCCGAAGTCGTGGTAGCGCGCGTTGGAGTAGGTGTGCCCCCGCATCACGAGCTTCCCGGCCGTCATCGTCGCATGGGCGCGCACGTCCGGTCCCGCGATCCCATAGCGGCCCACGACCAGCAGCGATCGCGTCTGGCGGCAGTGCCAGGCCGTCCAGGCGGCAAGAGCCGGCAGGAGCAGCAGCCCGCCCAGGGCGGCGCACAGCGCGAGCCGGAGCGGCCGGCTCTTCTCCCGTTCGGGAGGTGCATCCCTTTCGGACGCGGTAAGCACGGGCATCGGGTGCCTCCCAATGGAGCGGGGCGTCCGGCTCAGCCGGCGGACTTGAGCACCGCTTTGGCGTCTTCGTCGGTCGGATCTTCCTTGAGCGCCTCCTGGGCGGCCGCCTTCGCCTTCACCTTCTCGCCCAGGGCCAGGTACTGCTTCGCGAGGAGCGCGCGGAGGTGTGCCGGCTTGCGGACCCCCATGATCAGCGCGGACTCCAGCTCGAACGCCGCTTCCCGCGGCCGGTTCAGCGTGGTGAGCGCAATGCCGTACTGCTGGTGGACGTACGCCTCACTCGGGGTGATCTCGATGACCCGCGGCGCCACCCGCGCGATGTCGGCCCACTTCCGGTCCGAAGAGAAGCGGTCCAGCAGCAGCCGCGCGGCATCGTGGTCATGCTCCTGCAGGTCGAGGTACGCCTCCGTCTCCCGGAGGAGCTCCGCCCGCCGGTCCTTGTCGTCATAGGCGGTCATCAGGAGCTGGTACGGCTCCGTCCGGTCCGGATCGAACTTCTTGGCGGCCGCCAGGTGCTTCGCGGCCGTCTCCAGCTCCCCCTCGGCCAGCGCCATCCGTCCCAGCGCCATGCGGATCTCGTAGCCGTCCGTGCCGCCCGCCAGCAGGGTCTCAAACTCCTTCCGGGCGCCGGCCGGATCCATTTTGGCCAGCAGCGTCTCCGCCAGCACGAACCGCGCCAGGCCGTTCTTCTCATCCAGCTGGAGCGCCTTCCGGGCCTGGGCCTGGGCCGCCGAGGCGTCCTTCTGCAGGGAGGCCGCGTACCGGGCCTGCGCGCCGGCGTCCGTGGGATGCGCCTCGGCCTCCGCTTTCAGCTTTGCGCCGTCCTTGTAAGCCGCGGGGTCCCAGAAGAAGCCGGAAGCGTAGCAGGCATACCGCTTCCGGAGCCACTCCCGGAAGCCGCGGTCCAGGTCGTCCAGGCTCTTGCCGGTGACGGCCTGCAGGACCTCCGCGTCATGCTGGCCCGCGCCGTACAGCTTGAGCGCCTCGACGATCTTCGGGAAGCCGAAGCTCTCCGCCAGGTAGTGGATGACGAGCGAGGACTGCTGGTAGGCGATCAGGACGCCGTTTTCCCGCTCCGGATGAGTGAAGGCGCCGGAGAGCTCGCTGATCTTCCAGAGGTCGCCGTGGACGAGCGAGCTGTAGATCTCGCGGCCGTACTCGCGCTTCCAGTAGGGGCGCTCCACGTTCGTCTCATATTCCGCGAGCCCTTCCGTGAACCAGCGGGAGACGCGGTTGTGGGAGAGCTGGATGTGGAAGACGTGGGCCAGCTCGTGCCAGAGCACCTGCTCCCAGTTCGCCTCCGCGCACGCGGGAGACATGGCCGTGATCAGCTCCCCGAAGCAGGTTCCCTGGGCGCCGAGCTCCGGGAGGCCGACCGTCCGCGCGCCGTAGTGCTGGCGCTCCGCGAACAGCTCCACCGTGATCGGGTTCCGGGGCGTGAAGCCGTACTTCTTCACGTAGAGATCCCAGGCGCGCTGCATGAGCGGCGGGACGTAGCGCGCGAGCATGGGGGCTTCCCGGGCGTTGAAGCGGTAGAGGAAGATGCCACCCGGCTTCGTCACGTACTCCTTCGCCACCACCTGCTCGAAGAGGTTCAGGGTGTTGAGCGTGCGCACGTTGAAGGGATCGCGGTCGAAGGCCTGCTTCACGTACTGCAGCCCCTCCTTTTCGTGCGCCATTCCCAGGCGGAGGAGGCCGGTGCCGAGCGCCGCCAGCGCGGACGCGTTCTTCGGGTCCAGCTTCACGGCCTCGCGGTTGAGCTGCACCGCTTCCGTGTAGAGGTGCTGCCGGTCCGCCATCTCGCCCACGTGAACGTAGAACTCCGCGTCCGCCGGGTTCACCTCCAGCGCCTTCTTACGCTGCGCTTCGTAGCCGGCCTCATCCTGCTGCAGAAAGCGGCTGGCCCCCAGGAGCGCCAGGGCTTCGGCGTCCGCCGGGTTCACGGCCAGGGCTTCCTTCAGGAGCTGCTCCGCGTCCGCGAATGCCTCGTCATCCAGCGCCAGCCGCGCCTTCACGTCCAGGGCGGGAACGCAGTGCGGGTTCGACTTCAGCGCCGCGTCCGCCAGCGCCCGGGCCCCCGTGACGTCGCCGCTGTTTTCCGCCTTGATTCGGGCCATCCCCGCGAGGGCGAGCGGGTGCTTCGGATTGACCTTGAGGACGGCGCCGTAGCAGTTGGCCGCCTCCTGCGCGTTGTACTTGAGCGCGAACAGGTCGCCCCACTCCAGGTTGGCGAGTAGAAACTGCGGATCTTTCTCTGCCGCGTCCTGGAACGTCTCGTTGGCGTCTTTCCACACCCCCAGGCGGCGCGCGGCCATCGCCGTATAGGTCAGCTGGTCCGCCCGCGTCTTGTCGATCTTCCCCGCGTTGAACTCCTGGAAGAAGGTATCCAGCGTCTTTTCCGCCGGCGCCCGCTGGCCGGTCTCCTGCTGGGTGATGCCGAGATAGACCCGCGCGCGGAGGTTTCGCGGCTCCGCCGTGAGCGCCGCGCGGAACATCTCCTGGGCCTCCCGATACTTCCCGGTGGCCCGGTCCACCTCGCCCGCCAGGCACAGGGCCCGGCTCCGGAAGGGGCCGATCAGGCTCGCCTGCGTTGCCTGGTCGAGCGCCTCCGCATAGCGCCCCGTGGTGAGGTACAGCTCGCCGAGCCCGAGGAGCGCGGGACCCTTCTCCACGGTAACGCCGCCCTTGAACTCGGTTTCGGCCTCGCTCCACGCTCCCTTCAAGAGAGCCGCGTGGCCGGCCTTGACGTCCGCGCGGGCCGCGCCCGGCGCGAGCAGCACGCCGCCGAGCAGCGTGCCGCCGAGCAGGAAGAGGGGCCAGAGATAGGGGCGTGTGGTCGGCATGGAGGGGCTCTCCGGTTACTGCTGGGGCGCTCCGACAATCCCCATTGTTGATCCGGCGGCGGGTCTGACGCACGCCGTCCCGCGCGGCGTCCGGAACGATGGGCCGTCTTCTCGCGAGGTGCGGCGGTGGCGGAAGCGCCCGCGGGTGGCGGATAGCTACGTTATACCGGCTCCGCCGGAAGACGGCATGTGGCGCTCTTCCCATGCCGGAGGAGCGTATTCGAGCCAGTCTCCGCCGGACGGCGAGCGTAGAACGTCGCCCGACCCTTAGACGCCCGCCGGGACCCGCGGTACCGCCCGATGCGGAATGGTAAGTCCTCCGGCGTCCGGGATCGACCCCGGATGAGCAGCCGCACGAGAAAAGGCCGGGAGCACCGGCTCCCGGCCCTATCCGTAAGCGGGCAGGCCCGCTCGATCACCCCGTCGCTTGATCTACACGTGTCCAGCTTGCCCTGGACCGTCGTCTCTACCCGGCTTGGTTGCCGGGCTTTGCCCTGCCTCGTTTCTTGTTTCCGGTCGTCCGCGATGGATATACCAATCTGTTTTCGCGATCACACGTAGCAGGTAACCGGTATGGAGACAGTCCGGCGAAGCGACGGGCGGAGCGAAAGCTCCCGCGATCGAACGGTGGAACGTGCGTGAAACCGGTGATCATCGCTTCACTCCTTACGGAGGCGGTCTCGCAGGACCAGGGATGCTTTCGGTACGGATGGTCGGTAGCTCTCCGGCCGGCGGGTAGAGGGATTTCTCGGGGGAACCCGGAACATGGCGTGGCTTCGTGGCGCGGGTCGCTCTCCCGGGGGCGGCCGGATACCGTGACCGCGCTCCGTCCTCCAGCCGGTCATCGTTCCAGCCGGTCATCGTTCCAGCCGGTCGTCGTTCCACCGGTCGTCTGTCCACCCGGTCATCTTTCCAGCTGTCCGGCCTTCCATCGGCTGCCTTTTTGTCTCCTCTCGCGGAAATCTCGATGAAGCGCTTCTCTCTCACTCCCATCCTCGTCCTGGCCGGTATCGCCGCGCTGTCCGTCCAGGCGCTGTCCGCCGCGGCACCTCTGCCGGACACGCTGAAGGGCGTGCACCGGATCGTGACGCTGGGGGACAGCATCACGCAGGGGGGCGCGCACCCGGGCGGCTACGTGTGGCAGATCCAGGAGTACCTGAACGTCCTCTATCCGAAGCAGAAGATCCAGGTGGTCAACGCCGGGATCAGCGGCCACAAGAGCAACGACATGCTGGCGCGGTTCCAGCGGGACGTCGTGGACAAGAAGCCGGATCTCATCACCATTAGTGTGGGGATCAACGACGTGTGGCATGGCTTCACGCCCGAGCACCCCGCGGGGTACGGCCCGCGCCGGGTCCCGCTGCCGGAGTTCCGCCAGAACGTGGCGGCGATGCTGGAGGCTGCCCGCAAAGCGCACGCGAAGGTGGTGCTGTTCACCACCACGATCTTCGAAGACCAGCCGAACAGCATTCGCAACCTGCGGGTGGCGGAGTACAACGACGCGCTGCGGGAGCTGGCGCGGGAATACGGCGCCGCCGTGGCGGACCAGAATGCCGCCTTCATGGCCGCCTGGGAGCAGAATCGGTCCACGGGCGGCGGAAAGCTCACCGCGGACCAGGTGCACATGGCCCCGGCGGGCGACACCCTGATGGCGCGGACCGCGCTCCTCGCGTTCGGTATTCCCGCGGCGGACCTCGACCGCGACCAGCCCGAAGTGACGAAGCGCGCCGGACGGTAGGAGCCCGCCTACTCCTGCCGGAGAG
>CAYQDT010000025.1:11625-12424 GCA_964416225.1 uncultured bacterium | reverse complement strand
GCCGCGCGCCACCTGGAAGGGAAGACCTATCTGGATGCGCTGGTGCTGGGGCTGAACGGGGCGCGCCCCGGCGGTGCCCGCGGTATCGGAAAGGTGTACGCGCAGCATTACTCCTGGCGCACCCCCACCACCCCCACCGGGGAGGAGCGGAGCCCCCGGGCGGCGTTCGACCGCCTCTTCCGGGGCATGGGCGGCGGCCCGGGAAGCCGTGCCGTGCGGCGCAGCGCGCTCTCAGACTCGGATCGCAAGAGCGTGCTGGACCTGGTGCAGGACGAGGCCCGGCGCCTGCGGGTAGACCTCGGCGCGACGGACCGGGCGCGGCTGGATGAATACCTCACCTCCGTGCGCGACGTCGAGAAGCGCATCGAGTATGCAATGCAGCGGCCGGCGGCGCCCGACGCTCCCAGTTTACTGGGAGACCCGCGTTTCCCCGTTCAGGTGCAGCTCCCGGAAGGTACGGGCATCCCCGAGAGCTACGTCGAGTACAACCGGTTGATGGTGGACCTCATCGCCCTCGCCTTTGCCACGGATCGCACGCGGGTGGCGGTTCTGACCCACGGCGGCTACCGCAGCTATCCGGAGGTGGAGGTCAAGCGCGGCCACCACGACCTCCAGCACCATGAGGGCGATCCGGAGAAGCGCGCCGACCTGCGGAAGGTCGACCAGACCGGCTGCGACCTCACCGGCGTGAAGTTCGTCGGCGCCCGGCTGGACGGGGCTGACCTGTCCGGCTGCACCCTGGCGTGGGCCGAGTTCTTCGGCCGGGTCGGCCGGCGATGGCGGCGCTGCAGCCTCAAGC
>CAYQDT010000025.1:0-11615 GCA_964416225.1 uncultured bacterium | reverse complement strand
CTATATGCTGGAGCGGTTCAAGAGCATTCGGGAAGGCGAGGGAACGCTGCTGGATCAGTCCATGGTGCTGTGGGGTTCCGGCATGAGCAACGGCAACCGCCACGCGCGGGAGAACCTGCCGATCCTGCTGGCGGGCCGCGCCGGTGGCACGCTGAAGACCGGACGGTACATCGATTACAACTGGAGGCGCGTGACCCCGCTCGCGAATCTTTACGTGGAGATGCTCCAGCGGATGCAGCTGCCGGTAACCCGGTTCGGCGACAGCACCGGCGGACTGCCGCACCTGACGTGATTCCCGCTCGCTCTCACCGGCTTACGCCGCCCGCCGCCTTTTCATGTCCGGTGGTGCCCCGCAGGGCCATGGGGAGCTGCTCCGAATTTACCGGTGCTCGCAATCGCAAAGCACAGGTAAAGCCCACCGCTGCCGGGCCGTAGCGATTCCTCGCCGCGGCGTTTGCGAGCGGGCCGCCCACCGGTTGAAAGGATGAAGGCGCGCGCCACCTCCCAGTCAATTCGCTCGGGGCACGTGCGCCGAGCCGCGGGCGTCCCCGCGGGACGTTCCGCTCTCCGATTATGGTCGGGAAGCTGGAACCGGGAGAGCGGCGGGGCGGCCGCCGGCGGCGGCTACAGCGTGGCTCCCGTCAGCCACGGGGCAAACTCCTCGTCTCCCATCCCGTTCAGCTCGCTCTTCGTCCGCTCGCCGCTGGCGACGGAGAGCACCTTCTCGAAGATCGCCCTGCCGACGTCCTCCACCGGCACCCCGTTCAGGATCACGCCGGCGTTCAGGTCCATGTCATCCGTCATGTGCTCGTAGAGCGGGGTGTTCGTCGCCACCTTGATGCTCGGAGCGGGCTTGCAGCCGAACGCGGAGCCGCGGCCGGTGGTGAACACCACCACGTTGCAGCCCCCCGCCACCAGCCCAGTGACGGACGTGGGGTCATGGCCCGGCGTATCCATGAAGACAAAGCCGCGCTTCCGGATCGGCTCGGCGTAACCCACCACGTCCACGAGCGGCCCATTGCCGCCCTTGGCCAGTGCGCCGAGCGACTTCTCGTAGATGGTGGTCAAGCCGCCCGCCTTGTTTCCCGGGGACGGGTTGTTGTCGATCTCCGCGCCGTGCATCGCCGTGTACCGCTCCCACCAGCGCATGAGCCCGACCAGCTTCTCACCGACTTCCCGGCTCACCGCCCGGCGGGTGAGCAGGTGCTCGGCTCCATAGGTCTCGGAGGTCTCGGCGAGCACGGAGGTGCCGCCGTGGCGCACCAGCTCGTCCGTCATCCAGCCGACCGCCGGGTTGGCCGTGATGCCGCTGTTGCCGTCGCTGCCGCCGCAGTTCGTCCCGACAAACAGCGCGGAGGCCGGCTGGGTGGTGCGCCGGAACTCGTTCGCGTACGGGAGCAGCGCCGCGATCTCCCGGATCCCGCGCTCCACGGCCTTCCGCACGCCGCCCTCGCCCTGGATCGTCACCACGGTGGGGCTGCGGCGCTCCGGCGCCAGGGAGATGAGGCCGGTGTTCTGAACCATGTCGACCGCCTGGTTCACCTCGCAGCCGAGCCCCACCACGATGTAGCCCGCCACGTTCCCGTGCCGCGCGTACCCGGCCAGGGTCCGCTGAAGCATCTGGAGGTCCTCGCCCCCGATGTTCATGCCGCAGCCGGTCAGGTGCTTGATGGCGATGACGCCGTCCACGTTCGGGTACTGCTTCAGCGCCTCTCCGCGGAAGTGCTCCGCGATAAACCGGCTGACCGAGGCGGAGCAGTTGACGGTGGAGATGACGGCCAGGTAGTTCCGGGTGCCGACCTTCCCATCGGCGCGCTGGAACCCCTCGAACGTGCGCCGCTCGCTCTCCGGCACGAACGCCACGTGCGGCACCGCGGTGGCATATTCGTATTCCAGCGTGACGGGCTTCACGCCCAGGTTCTGGCTGTGGACGTGCTCGCCCGGCTCGATGGCGCGCGTGGCAAAGCCAATCACCTGGCCGTACTTGTGGACGGGCTCTTCCGCGCGGACCGCGTGGAGCGCCAGCTTGTGGCCCGGCGGGACATTATCCCGCACGCGCACCTCGCCGCCGTTGACGGCCACCACTTCGCCCGCCTTGAGCGGCCGTACCGCCACCGCCACGTCATCGCCCTGCCGCAGCAGGAGCACCGCCCGCCCTGTCTCGCCCATAATCTTCCTCAGCACCCGTGCTCTCGCGCCAAACGCGCCGCACCATGTTCACCATCCGGGACCCGCCCGCCTGCGCCGGGCATGTGGCGATTGGATGACCGTCCGTGCCTCCCGGAGCGGCGAACGGGCCGGCGTCGGCACGCGCGCTTCCGGCGCCTTCACCGGGGCCCGTGCCGGTCCGGGTGTGCCGCCGCCCCGCTCCGCCCCGGTCTCGCGCTCGCTTCGGGATCCTTCAGCGGGCGGCATGCAGGAACGCCCGGAAGATCGGCCGGTGCGCCGCCTCGATTTCCGGGTCGTTCGCGTGCTCCGGATGCCACTGCACGCCCAGGGCCCACCGCCGGCCCGGAATGTCGATGGCTTCCACGATCCCGTCCGGCGAGCGGGCCGCGATCCGGGCGGTGAAGTGCTCGTCCGGGCGGATCGCCTGGTGGTGCCGGCTGTTGCATTCCAAATGGGCGCCCGGATCCAGCGCCTCGGCCAGGAGCGTGCTGCTCACGATCCGCATCTCGTGCCGGCCCGAGCGGCCCGTGTCGGGACACGACCCGTGCCCCACGGCCGTGCCCGTTTCCAGGGGGATATCCAGGATCAGGCGGCCGCCGAGGCCGACGTTCATCACCTGGCACCCACGGCAGATGCCGAGCACCGGGAGGTCTCGTTGGAGCGCCTCCCGCAGCAGCGGGAGCTCATAGGCATCCCGCTCCGCTTCCGGCTCCATCCGGAACCGCTCCATCACGCCCGCCGGCTCTTCTCCATGAAGGTCCGGAGGGTTCGGGTACATGGCCAGGTCGACATCCTTGCCGCCCGAGAGCAGGAGGCCCTGAAGGTCGGCGAGGACCGCGCTCTCCCGGCCGCGGGTCCAGGGCGCCAGGTGCACCGGGTGCCCGCCGGCACGCTCCACCGCCGCGGCGTACGCGCTCCACGAGTGGCCGTCGTCGGCCCAGTGGGGGCCGGACAGGCCGCTGGTGATTCCGATCTTCGGCTTCGCCATGCCGGTTCCTCCCGACACGGGCGCGCGTGGGTCCGCCCCATTACACGCCCCACCTGCATTATCATTCTATGGGTACATCTTATCGGTGCGGGTCCGCCCCGACGTAAGCCGGGCCCGGATCTCCGCTGGAACCGCCCCCTGCCGCGCAGCCCGGCGCGGCGAGAGGCCGACTTGAGTTCTGACCCATGAGTGATTGGCAGCGAATTCTGGACGCCCTGATCGATGAGCGCGCCGCCGAGTTGACGGCGGCGCGGCAGTACCTCCACGCGCACCCGGAGCCGAGCGGGCAGGAGCGGGAGACGACGGCGTATGTGGCCGAAGCGCTGCGCGGCGCGGGGCTGGAGGCGCGGGTCGGTCCGGACGGCCGCGGTCTGCTTGTGGACGGCGGGCCGGGGACGGGCGCGCGGATCGCCCTGCGCGCCGACCTGGACGCGCTCCGCATCCAGGAGGCCAGCGATGTTCCGTTCCGCAGCACCCGTCCCAACCTGATGCACGCCTGCGGCCATGACGGCCACACGGCGGCGGTGCTGGGCGCGGTGTGGGCTCTCCACGCGGCGGAGGCGGCGGGCGCGCTCCCGTGGGCCGTCCGCTGGCGCGGGATTTTTCAGCCGGCGGAGGAGACGGGGGAGGGTGCCCGGGAGATGATCACCGCGGGCGCGCTGGAGGGTGTGCGTGGGCTGTTTTCGCTCCACATGGATCCGTCCCGCCCGGTGGGACGCATTGGGATCCGGTATGGGGCGCTCACGGCCAACTGCGACGATCTCTCCGTCTGCGTCCAGGGGCGCGGCGGGCACGCGGCCCGGCCGCACGAGTCGCTCGACCCGATCGCGGCGGCGGCGCAGCTGGTCACCAGTCTCTACCTCTTTGTCCCGCGCGCCGCGGACAGCGCGGACCCGGTGGTGCTGACCATCGGGCAGTTCACCGCGGGGGACAACGCGAACGTGATCCCGGAGCATGCGCTGCTGCGCGGCACGCTTCGCACCCTCTCCAGCACGGCGCGGGAGCGGACCAAGCGCCATATCCAGCAGCTCGCGCGTGGGATCGCGGAAGCCTCCGGGACCCGGATCGACCTGCAGATTCGCACCGGCTGCCCCTCCGTACAGAACGACGACCGCTTCACGGATACCCTCCGCGAGGCGGCGATCGGCCTCCTCGGAGAAGCGGCGCTCGACGTGATCCCGCGCCCCAGCATGGGCGGCGAGGATTTCGCGTACTACCTCCAGCAGGCGCCCGGAGCGATGTTCCGGCTCGGCTGCGCGTCGCCGGAGGCCGGAGACGCCCAGCTGCACTCCGCCCGCTTCAATCTGGACGACCGCTCGCTGGTGATCGGCGCCAAGATCCTCGCTCGTGCGGCCGTTCTCCATTCGGCTGTTCCGGGATGAGGTGCGCCGCCTTCTTCCTGCGGTCGGCGCCGCGCCCGGTCGCAGCCGGCCGATGCCGGGAACCGGTTGATCGTAATGGCGTTTGAAACCGAGCGGGGCCGGACCTGCTACTCGAAGTTCCAAACCCATGCCGGCCTGGACACGTTTCGGTTGCCCTGGACAGGGGTAGAGGGAAGCACGTTGGCGCGGCGTCGCCGGAGTGATAAGCGGGCAGGCCGTCAGCGCTCCTGCGGCCGGCCGAGGAGACGCTGCAGTGGCGATCGCCCGCTCTCAACTGGACCAATTGACGGCGCCGGACGCCTTCCTCTGGGCGACCGGAATTGAAGACACCTTTATTACGGATCCCTGGCCCGGCACGGGACGACTGCTGGATGAGTACGCGCTGACCCGGCACTATGACTGCTGGCGCGAAGACCTGGATCTGATGGGCGAGCTGGGGGTGCCCGCCGCCCGCTACGGGCTGCCGTGGCACCGGATTCAGCCTGCCCCGGACGAATGGGACTGGACCTTCGCGGATCAGGCCCTGAACCGGCTGCTGGAGCTGGGGATCGACCCGATTGTGGACCTGGTCCACTACGGGCTCCCGCCCTGGATCGAGGGGGCCTACCTGAATCCGGAGCTGCCGGACTACATGGCGCAATGGGCCAGGCGGGTGGCAGAACGTTTTCAGCACCGCGTCCGGTGGTATACGCCTTTGAACGAGCCGCGGATCACCGCCTGGTATTGCGGCAAGCTGGGGTGGTGGCCTCCGTACCGGCGTGGCTGGCGCGGGTTCGTGCGGGTCATGCTGGGTCTGACGCGGGGAATCGTGCGGGCCTCCGAAGCGCTGCGCGACGTGGATCCCGAGGTGGTGCTGGTCCATGTGGACGCCACGGACGTCTATACCTCACCGGATCCCACCCTCGCCGAGGAGGTCCTGCGGCGGCAGCAGATCGGGTTTCTCGCGCTGGACCTGGTGAGCGGGAAGGTCGACCGGGAGCATCCGCTCTGGAGCTGGCTCCTGCGCAACGGGGCGCAGGAAGCGGAGCTGGACTGGTTCGTGGAGCGCGGCGTGCCGCTCGACATCGTGGGATTGAACATGTACCCGATGTTTTCGCAGAAGCGCCTGGTCCGCTCCCCGCGCGGGCTGAGGATCCAGATGCCGTATGGCTCCGCCGAGCTGGTCGAAAAGCTGGCCGAGACGTACTGGCGGCAGTACGGCAGCCCCATGATGATTACGGAGACCGCGGCGCGCGGGCCGGTGGCTCGCCGGCGCGCCTGGCTGCAGCATTCGGTCGCGGCGATGCGCCGGGTGCGGGAGCGCGGGATCCCCCTCGTCGGCTACACCTGGTGGCCGATGTACGCGCTGGTCGCGTGGGCCTATCGCCAGGGCACGCGGCCGGAAAGTGATTATCTCGAGCAGATGGGCCTCTGGAATCTGGAACCGGATGGCACCCTCGCCCGCCGGCGGACGCCGCTGGTGGACGAGTATCGGGCGCTGGTCGCCGGCGGCAGCGCCGCGGTCGGACCGCTCGCCCGTCCGGAGTCCGCCCCGAGGCGAGGAAGACCCCGTGCTGAACAGCTTCTTTCTGGCGGGCTTTGAATGCGCCACCGGTTACAATCGTCACGGCGAGTGGATCGACCAGGTGGCGGCGACCCATCATGATCTCTGTGCGTTCGAGGATTACCGCCTGCTTCGAGAGGCCGGTATTCGCGGCGCGCGGGAAAGCATCCGATGGCCGTTGGTGGACCGCGGCGGGAGCTACGATTTCTCGACCGTTGAGCCGCTTCTCGACGCCAGCCAGCAGAACGGCGTGGACGTCATCTGGGACCTCTTCCATTACGGCTACCCGGAGCACGTCGACCTTTTCTCCTCTGACTTCGCCGCCTGCTTCGCAGACTATTGCTATGCCGCGGCCAGCTACGTGGCGGCGCGGACGGACGGCGTCTGCTACTTCACGCCGATCAATGAGCCCTCCTACTACTCCTGGGCCGCCGGTGAGGTCGGCGTCTTCGCGCCGCACCAGAAGGGCCGGGGCTGGGAGCTGAAGGTAAACCTGGCCCGGGCCGCGATCCGGGCCATCGACGCGATCCGCGCCGCCTGCCCCGGGGCTCGGATGGTCAATGCGGACCCGCTCTGCCGGGTCGTCCCGCCGCTCGACCGCCCCGACCTGCAGGCGCAGGCGGATGGGTTCAACGAGGGCCCCGTGTTCGAGAGCTGGGACATGCTCTGCGGACGCCTCCTTCCGGAGCTGGGCGGCACTCCCGAGCACCTGGATATCATCGGGATCAACTACTACTGGACGAACCAGTGGGACCTGACGCGCCCGGAGACCCCGCTGGAGGATGATGATTCGCGCCGCGCGCCCCTCCGGAGCCTGGTCCGCTCCGTCTGGGAGCGGTACGGCCGGGAGATCGTCATCACGGAGACCAGCCACCGGGACGAGATGCGCCCCGTCTGGATACGGGAGCTGGCGGACGAGTGCGAGGCGCTCCTGGACGAGGACGTTCCCCTGCGCGGCGTCTGCCTCTACCCGATCCTCGGGATGCCGGAGTGGCACGCCCGGCAGCAGTGGACGCGGATGGGGCTGTGGGACCTGGTTCCCCAGCATCCCACCCTCGGCCGCGTACTGTGTGAGCCGATGCTGGAAGCGCTCAAAGAGGCGCAGCGCCTGGAGGCGCGCGTCCGGCGGCCGGCCCCGCAGGTGGGCCGCGCATCCGCGGCAATGTGGGATGTCGATGCGGCGCTCGCACAGGCCGCGCTGGAGGATGAGGCGCTGGAAGCGGAGCTCCCGGACGAGATCCGGCCCTAGCGTGCCTGCACGGGAGCCGGTCATCCAGAGGGACCCCCCGCCCGGGTGTCCCCCTGGATTTCCCTGAACAGCTCCGTCAGATCGATCCGGACGTTCGGCTCTCGCGGCGGCGTTCTGCGCCCTACCGCTTCCAGGCCCCCAGGCCGGCCACGGCCTTGCCCACCCAGCAGAGCAGGTAGATGCCGATCATCACCCCGACGATGGTCGGGCTGGTGGGCAGATCCAGCGGCGATGCCGAGAGCACCACTCCGGCGAAGGTGGAGAGCACGCCGAAGAACACTGAGAGGCCGAACACGAGCCCGAGACGGCGCGACAGGAGCAAGGCGGTCACGGGCGGGATCACCAGATACGCGAACACCAGCGTGGTGCCGGCCACGTGGGTCGAGACGGCGATCATCACGCCGAGGGTGAGGTACCAGAGCAGCTCCCAGCGGGGGGAGCGGTAGCCGAGCGTCTGAGCGACTTCCGGGTCGAAGGAGACCAGAACGAACTCTTTGTAGAAAAGCGTCTGGACCAGTCCCACCACCACCCCCGCGACCAGGAGCGTGGTGATCTCCCGCTGGCTCACGCCGAGGATGTTCCCGTTCAGCGCGTCCATCGCGTGCTCGCTCCCGGAGGCGTTCTTGCTCAGGACCAGCAGCGTGAGACCCGCCGCGCCCGCGAAGGCCGTGCCGATGATCGCCTCCCGTGGGAGCGTTCGCCCGAGTCCTTGCTGCGCGAACACCGCCACCGCCGCCAGCATGAACAGGAACGCGAGGGCCATCGGCACCACGTGCTCATACTGTTCGGAGGTAGAGAGGCCGGGCACGTGACGGGTAACCGCTTCCAGCACGCCGATCGCGGCGGGGAAAAAGGCGAGCGCCGCGCCGAGCGAGGAGATCTGCGCGAGCGCCGCGCCCACGAAGACGATCCGCTTCAACACCACGTACACGCCCAGGAAGGAGCAGAGGAGGGCGACGATGAGCGCCGCCTTCAGCGCGTCCTGGACGAAGTCCTGCTGCAGGATCTGAAGGATTGCGCTCATTGCGGGTCCCCTCCCACCACGATGGCGGCCCGTCCGTTGATATCGAGCACGCGCACGTCCATCTCGTAGAGCCGGGAGAGCCGCTCCGTCGAGAGCATGTCCGCGCGAAGACCTTCCTCCAGCCGTCCGGAAGCGATGATGGCGATCCGGTCCGCGGAGTTGGCGACGTTGGCCAGGAGGTGGGAAACGAGGATGACGGTGAGCCGGTCCTCCTCATGGAGCTGCTTGACGAGGTCCAGCAGGGCATGCTCGCTGGCCAGGTCCATGCCGTTCGTCGGCTCGTCCAGTACCAGGAGGTCCGGCTCGGAAGCCAGCGCCCGCGCGATCAGCGCCCGCTGCTTCTGCCCCCCGGAGAGATCGCGGTAGCTCCGCCGGGCGAGATTTTCGATCCCCACGTGAGCCAGTGCCTGCCGCGCCGCTTCGTGGTCCGCCTTACCCGGGCGCCGCAGTACCCCGAGCCGCTGGTAGCGGCCCATCAGCACGATCTCCTCGACCGGGATGGGGAACAGGGTATCGACCGTCTCCCGCTGCGGCACGTAGCCGGACCGGATCCGGGTGCCGTCACCGATGCGGACGGTCCCCGCGATCGGCGGCAGCAGGCCGAGAAGGGTCTTGAGGAGGGTGGTCTTCCCGGAGCCGTTCGGCCCGACGATCCCGAGGTAATCGCCGCGCCGGACCTCCAGGTTCACGTTGTCCAGAATGATGCTTCGCGGCCCGTAGCCGAGGGTGGCATCCTTGAATTCGATAAGAGGCATCGTTGAGTGGTGAGGAGGCCCGCAAGGGGGTGCGGACACGAGCGTGGGAGCGGCGCCCGGCGCGATGAGCGGGAGCCGAGGGAAGCGGGGGAGGCGAAGAAGGACGGCCGGAAAGCTCGCCGCTCCCCGTTGCCATTCTTCCAGCCACCCTCTGCTCCGCTCATCGCGTCCTAGACTAGTCCTGGACTAGAGTGATCCGGCGATCCGGTTCACGATGGCATCCATGAAGGAGAAGTAATCGTTCAGCCCGCGCTCGCCGCCGATGCCGCCGGGAATCGAGACAACCTTCGCGCCGGCTTCCCGGGCCAGGAGGTCGCTGAAGCGCCGCGACCGGAAGTTTTCCGCCAGGATCACTTTCACGTGCTCCGCTTTCATCTGCCGCGCCAGCTCGCTGATATGTCCCGGCGTGGGCTCCAGGCCCGGCTTCGGCTCCACATTTCCGAACTCCCGCAGGCCGAACTCATGGAGCAGGTACACCAGCGACTTGTGGTAGGTCGCCACCGGCTTGCCCCGGTCCGGAGCCATCTTCGCCTGCCACCGCTGGATGGCGGAGTGGAGCTGGGAGACCAGGCTGCTGTAGTTCGCCTCGTACGTTCCCTTGTTAGCCGGATCCACCCGGTCCAGGCCGTCCGTGATATTCCGCGCAACCGTCGGCATGTTCTGGGGGCCGAAGATGTAGTGCGGATTGCCGTAGACGTGGATGTCACCCTTGCTCGGGTCGAGCTTCCCGGTGGGAATCTCCAGCACGTGAACCCCGCGCGAGCAGTCCACGTAGCCGCGGCCGCCGGGGCTCACCTTACCGTTCGCCGCGGCCCGGAGCAGAGGATCCAGCCACAGGTCCAGGTCCATGCCGATCCGCACCACCATATCGGCGCGGGCCAGCTTCGCCACCTGGCTGGGCCGGGGCTCCACGTGGTGGGGATCCTCCGAGCTGGAGGCCAGGTAATCCACCGAGACATTCTTGCCGCCGATGGTGCTGGTGAACCAGGCCAGGTTCTGGTCCGCCGCCATGACGTTCACCCGCGCGGACGCCGGAGCGCTCCCCGCGACGCAGAACGCCATGATGCCGAGCGCGATGAGTTTGATGCTCTTCATCGGGTTTTCTCCTATCGTGAGCCCGGCCGGCGCTGAGCCGGGCCGGGACCGGTCTTCGTTACTGCAGATTGTGCGTGTGGGGGCCGGAGCCGAACAGCAGCTGGAGCAGGATCTGGTTGTAGTCGCTGTAGCCGGGCGCCGTGCCGTGCGTGAGCTGGAGCCGCAGCGCGGTCTGCTCCGTGATGAACTTGGTCAGGAACAGGCTCAGGTCTTGCTCGTGACCGCGGATAGGGAAGGGATACTGCGTGTAGTCCGCCCGGACACCCGCTTCCCAGAATTGGCTCCAGCGATACGCGGCGGTGAGATAGCCCCCCAGCCGGGTGCGGGAGGTCGCGAACCCACCCGTATCGTGCGTGATGAACTCGCCCTGGAGCATCCAGCGCCGGTAGCTGCCCGGGAAGCTCAGGTACGTCACGTCGACCCCGTTGAGCGCGAGGTCCCGGTTGGGGCCCGCGTCCGTCGCGATCCGCCCCCGACCCATGTATCGACTCAGCCCGACCTCCAGTTCCTGCGTGCGGCTAAGCTCCTTCCCCAGGTAGACCCGGCCGCTCCAGGCGCCGTTCCCTCCGCCGTTGAAGCCCATGCGGCGGTCGAAGGCATCGCTCTGCGTCTGCCAGACCCCCAGCTCCGCCCGCGCGAAGAGACCCTTCACGGGCAGCAGGTATTCCCCCACCGCGCCGTCACCCCGAAGCTGGTTGGGGCTCAGGAGCGCGCGGATCACGGCCGGCTCGTCCACATAGAGCCACTGGTGCGAGTGAAGCGGGTTGAACTTCCCGAAGGGGATGTGCATGACGCCGGCCCGGGCGGTCAGCCCCGGCGCCGGCCGCGTGGCCGTGACGTACGCCTCTTCGATACTCAGCCCGAAGTCCGGGAGCCCGGCGGTAATGAACGCGTCGTACCGGAGGCTGGGAGAGACGGCGTCCTGGATTCCGACCTCGAACTCGTCCAGGAAGAACTTCCCGCGGTGCTCGGTGATCCCCCGGTCACCGCCGGCGAACTTCAGGTTGCCGATGACGCTGATGTTCGGAATGTAGGTCGCGCCGGCCCCGGTGGGCAGTCCCGTGGTTCCCGGGGCGGCCGGTGCCGGAGCCGGGGTGGTCTCCGGAGCCGGTGCGGCGTTACGGTTCTTCTCCAACTCGTCCACCCGCTGGTTCAAGCGGTCGACCAGCTCGCGCAGTTCGCGGATCTGGCGGTCGCGGGGGTCCTCATTGGGATCGGCCGGGGCCGGCGCCGCGGGTGCGGCCGGTGCGGCCGGTGCGGGTGCGCTGTCGCTCTTTTTCTCCTTTTTGGCCGCGGCCGCATCCACGGCGGTTCCCGGTGCGGGGGTACCGCTTCCGCCGGCGGCGGCACTCGGCGCCGCGGGAGCGGTGGGTGCCGCGGGAGCGGTGGGTGCCGCGGGAGCGGTGGGTG
>CAYQDT010000024.1:2988-12522 GCA_964416225.1 uncultured bacterium | reverse complement strand
GCCGGCTGAAGGTGATCGCCGGGATCTGGGGCCTCACCACGCGGGAGGTGGGTGACCTGGCGCGCGCGGCGGAGGCGGAGGGGGCGGACGCCGTCTTCCTCACCACGCCGATCTACTATCCCGCCTCGGAGGAGGCGGTGCTGCAGTGGTACCGGCACGCCCGCTCCTGCACGGGCCTGCCCCTCTTCGCCTACAGCATCCCGCAGTACGCGGTGAACGGGGTGTCCGAGGAAGTCCTCCGGCGGCTGATGGACGAGGGGACCGTCCAGGGAATCAAGGATTCCACCGGGAAGGCGGACCGGGTCCGGTCGCTGCTGGATCTCGCCGGCGGACGGATTGCGGTGTACGGCGCCAGCGACTCCTTCGCGCTCCAGGCGCGGCAGATGGGGGTCGACGGCTTCATCTCCGCGCTCGCCAATATCTACCCCGCCACCTGCTCTCGCATCTGGAGCGGGGACGCGGAAGCCCAGGCGGCGATCGACGGGGTCCGCACGGCCGTGAAGGGGTATGGCGGCATCGGCGGCCTGAAGGCGCTCCTCCGCACGCGCGGCCTCGACTTCGGCGGCACGCGGCTGCCGTTCGGAAACCTCAAGCCGCGGGAAGAGGCGGAGCTGCGATCGTTCGCGGAAGGGCTCTCGGGCCTCGAGTAGGGGCCGCCGGGCCGGGTACCGGAGCGGCCGGCGCGCCCCCGCCTCAATACCAGAACTGCTTCCAGGCCGTCCACCAGTCCGCCCCGCGCGAGACGGTCTTTCGATCGCCGCAGACGGTGACTCCCGGCTTGTGAAGGAAGCGCTCCATCCGGTCCGTCGCCGCGAACTCCACCATGATCTCGGAGGGCGGGCCGGGGTTGTAGGGCGGGACCCGCTTCAGATCCCGCAGCGCCTCCCGCGCCCCTTCCTCGATCATCCGGCGGGCGCGCGCGGGCGGGACCTGCCGCGCGCTGAAGCGGCTGAGACCCCGCTTGACGGCCACCGTCGTGAGCCCCTCCCCCAGCAGCTCCTTCGCCTCCCGGCAGGTCGCCGCATCCCCCGTGACCAGGGCTACCGGACAGCCCCAGTGGCCGCAGAGCGCCGCGTTGATTCCCGTTTCGCCCACCGGCACCCCATTGAACCAGAGGTTGTGCCACGCCTCGCTGGAGACGGTGTGGCTCAGCACGCCCTCCGGCGTCCCCGCCATCGCATGCATTCCCACGAACAGCGCGGCATCGCAGCCCTGCTCCAGGAGCTCCGTGTAGCCCGTCCAGGTGTGGTGGGCCACCCACTCGCAGTCCGGGTCTAGCAGCTCCGGGACCAGCGAGTTGAAGTTCCAGGAGCCGCCCGCCCCGTGGCAGTCCACCGCCACGATCTCCGTGGCTCCGGCCGCCTTCGCCCCGCGGACCGCCGCGTTGATCTCCTCCGTGTAGAGCCGGCGGCCCTCTTCGTACATCGGCGCGCCGCCGTTCACCTGCGCCCAGTCCACAATGCCGGACACGCCTTCCATATCGCTCATGATCAGCACACGCATGGGGACCTCATTCGGGCGGCGGAGCGCGCCGGATCGGGGCGGAGGGGACGGCCTCCCGCGGCGGGAGCCTGCGTCGGCTCCGGGCCGGGCGCCTGTTTTCCGGTAACCTTACCGCATTCTTCAGGCGCCCAGACCGTATTCTCCATGCACACAGGTCTCCCGGGACGCACCGACGAACAGGAGGTCGAATGGTGACCGAGGGAGTGCACTCACGATGAATCGACGCAGCTTTTTCACGGCCGGCATGGTGCTGGCGGCAACCGGGGGAGCGGCGCTGGCCGCGGACCGGAAGTGGGTCCCGCTCTATAACGGGAAGGACCTCACCGGCTGGCACGTCCAGAACGGAACGATGGCGGTCTGGAAGGTGGAAGGCAACCTGATCGTCTGCGAAGGCGCCGGAGGCGGCTGGCTGACCACGGACCGGGAGTACGGCGACTTCGAGCTCCGGGTGGAGTGGAAGATCCCGAAGGGCGGCAACAGCGGCATCGGGCTGCGCTACCCGGGCCAGGGGGATCCGGCGCACGAGGGCATGGAGATCCAGATCCTGGATGATCCCGCGCCCGAGTACAAGAACCTGGACCCCGCGCAGTACACGGGCGGGATCTATTACCAGGCCGCGCCCACCGCGCACCCGGAGAAGCCCGCCGGCGAGTGGAACAAGTACGAGATCCGGTGCCAGGGCTCGCGCGTGAAGATCAAGCTGAACGGGGTGCAGATCCAGGACGTGGACCTGGACCAGTTCACGCAGGGGCGCGGGGGGCACAAGGCGCTGGCCGTACGGCCCCGCCGCGGCTACGTCGGCCTCCAGAGCCACACGGACCGGGTGGAGTTCCGCAACCTCTTCATCCGGGAACTGTAAGCGCCCCGCACCCCACCGCCGCGGGAGCGCCAGAGCCGGCGGGCGCCGCCCGGAAATCGGACGGCCGCACCGCCTCGCGCCCCGCGGCGGCATCTCTTCAGGAAGCACGATGAACCGACGGCAGCTATTGATGGGAAGTATGGCGCTCGCCGCCGGGACGGCGCGGGCGGAGAGCGGCTGGACGCGGCCGTATAACGGGCGTGACCTCTCCGGCTGGCATGTGCAGGAGGGGACCATCACCTCCTGGAAGGCGAACGGCGAGCTCCTCTCCTGCGTCGCGCCGAAGGGAGGGTTCCTCACCCTCGACCGGCAGTACGGCGACTTCGAGATGCGGCTTGATTACCGGATCCCCGCCGGCGGCAACAGCGGGGTGGGCGTACACTACCCGCCGGGCGGCCATCCCTCCACCACTGGACTGGAGGTCCAGATCCTGGATGACGACGCGCCCATGCACCGGAACCTCCATCCGGCCCAATACAACGGGTCGCTGTACAAGCTGGTCCCGCCGAAGGTGCGCGCCGCGAAGCCGGTGGGGGAATGGAACCGGCTGGAGCTCCGCTTCCAGGGGCCGCAGATCCGGATCGTGCTGAACGGCACGGAGATCATCCACGTCAACGCGGACGATTACCGGACGGCGGAGGGCGACGCCATCCCGCTCGCCCGGCGGCCGCGGCGGGGCTGCATCGGCCTCCAGAGCCACGAGAGCAACGTGGACTTCCGCCGCATCGAGATCCGGGAGCTGTAGCCCGGCCGATGCCCGGCGAAGGCGCTCCCTGGAGGGGTGCCGTGCGAGGCCCGCCGGCGTGCGGCTGTGGAATCAAGCGCGCCGCGACGCCGCCTACCGCTCGCGCGTCTCTCCTCTCCCGCTCTGCTCCGAAGCTGCGTGGCGAGAGATCCGATCCTTCTCCGCTCGCTCAGCGCCTCCGCAGCACCAGGAGCATCCCGAGGAGGAACAGCAGGATGGTGCCGCCCCCGTGCGTCGCCGCGATGATCTTGCGCACGTGCACGCCTTCCGGTGACGCGTACCAGTGGGGCGGCATGACGTGCGGTAAGAGCAGGCTCACCACCGCCCCCACCACCAGCCAGATCAGAAACGGGGCAAAGACCAGCGACGCGCGCCGCGGATCCTCATTCGCCTTCATCAACCACCACTCTCCCGGCGCTCTCCGCGCCTGCCCGCGAGCGGACCGGAAGCCGCCGCGGGTTCCTCTGAACCCGCTCCGCAACCCCGGTGCGGAGCGGGCGCTCAATACGGACGAATCAGCTTCAGGTCCGGAATGCTCCGGTACGGCTCCGGATTCCGCGTAACCAGGGGGATCTCGTGCGCCAGGGCCGTGGCAGCCGTCAGCGCCTGCAGCGCCTCCAGCCCATCCGCCAGGCTGTGGCTCAGCAGCAGCTCCACGGCGCGCGACGAAGCCATCGGACCGAGCGAGAGGACCGCGTACGGCTGCACGAAGCGCCGCAGGCGGCGCTGCTCCTCCGGGGTCCGGGCCGCCTGCAGCAGCTCCAGGTAGGTCGCCGTGGCGAGACGGATCTCCACCGGCGCGCTCTGAAAGAACCGGGTCGCCTCCGGCACGCCGAGCGCCAGGTCGAAGCAGACATCCGTGGCCACCACGGCCGCCTGTCGAAAGGTCTCCAGGCGGATGCTCACGGCTCACCTCGCTCCGCGCCGCCGCTCATGTCGCGCCACATTCCGGCGAGGGCCGCCGACCCCTCGGGAATATCCGCTTCCGCGGGACCCGTGTCCGTCGCCAGCACCGCGTGCCCCCGCTCCGCCTTGACCCACGCCACACTCTGCGGCGCCGGGGGCCGGTTCGCCATGGCGCTGAGGTCCATCAGCACCGGCCGGCCCGCGGGCTGCAGCTCCCGCGCCAGCCGTCCCTGCTCCTCCGCAGACAGCGCCTGCGCCTGCTGGAGCACTTCCTGGTATGAGGCCATCTTCGTTCTCCGCGTTCGAGCCGCCGCACCGGACCCGGCCGGCCGGGAGCGGCCGGGGTCAGCCGCCGCCCTCCGCGTCTGCCGCTCTCCTACTTATCCGCCATCTCCGCCGCCGCTGCCCACTGTTCGTCTCCCCGAACGGTGCAGCCGGCACCGGTCCGCGCCGGAAATGGCGGAGGGGCCGCCCGTCATGCGTCACTCTGCCGCCGCGCGGGTAAATTGCGTCGACTGTCGGACCGATCCGACGCGGGAGGAGAATAGAGATGCTGCACGTCACGGTGCTGCGCGACACGGAAGATTGCAAGTCCTGCGATGAAGTGGTGCAGGAGCTCGAGGGGATGAAGGCGGAGTTTCCGAAGCTGCGGCTTCGCCAGCGGATGTTTGAGGAAGAGCCGGAGCTCGTTGCCCGGCTGGGCATCATTGCGGCACCCGGCATCGTGGTGAACGATCAGCTTGCATTCCAGGGCCACCCGGACGAGGGCTTTCTCGCGACCTACTTCCGCAACGTGGAGGCGGGGCTCCACCGCGACCCCGAAGGATACGCTCCGGTCGACGAGCGGCATCCCGACAATCAGGGTCAGGAAGCCACCGGATCGATGGATCCGGCCTGGCGCGGCAGCGGCCGCACTCCGGCCCGGGGCGGCACCTCCGGCGGGCGCCACGCCGGCTGACGGAGCGGCGCGGAGGCGGCGAGCCCTCGCCGGCCCGGAGGGGACGGCGGGGGAGGGAGGTGCCATCGCACAGTCGATTCGGCGGGAAGTGGCCGGGGAACGGCGGCAGGCTCGGGGTAGAGTGGAAGGGGGCGCCGGCCGGGTGTCCCCTCTCCACGAAGGAGTCCTCACCATGAACCCGAAGCTGATGGCGGCCTTCGCTCTCGTCGCCGGCCTCTCCGCGCTGGGCGGATTCTGGGGCGCCCGCTCGCTCCACGCCGACGAAAAAGCATCCCACTACGCCGCGGACAGCGCAGACCTGGACCGCACCCGGAGCTACCTGCGCGGCGACCTGGACGCCGCCGTCGAGTCGATCCGCATGATCGCGGCGGACGTCACGCCGGAAAATGCGGAGGCAAAGAAAGCGGAGCGGGAAAAGGCGCTCGCCGAGGCCATGAAGCCGCTGCAGGAGGACGCCTACGTGCTCCTGGTCCAGGGACACCTCCTCTGCCTGGACCACATCGCGGACACCGGCGGAGAGCCGGCGCAGCAGTTCGTGCAGCAATCCCTCTATAATCGGTTGGGCCTCGCGGCGGACGAGGTCGCCCGCCGCCGCGAGCAGACCGGGCTGGGGCACGGCGGGCTGCTCATCGGTTATCTGATCGCAGCCGCTTCCAAAACGCCGGCGGACGATATCTTCAAGCTGAAGAAAGAGCACGCGTGGCCGGAAATCATGCGGGTGAAGAATGTCTCCGTTGGAGAGCTCACGAAGAAGCTGGAGGGGAAGGATTAGCCCCGCCCGGTGCGGGGTACTCCACAAGTGCGCGCTGAGGATGCAAGCGCTCCGCGAAACGTGCGGCCGAGGAGCCGAGGAGAGAGAACGTCCGGCGGATCGGGTGGGTGATGTCCGGCCGGTTGCCCTATGTCTACGCTACCTAGTCTGCTGATCGCGTTCCTGCTGATCCTGCTGAACGGCTTCTTCGTGGGGACGGAGTTCGCACTGCTCAAGGTCCGCTCCACGCGCCTGACGGAGCTGGCCAACGAGGGCAGGAGCGCCGCTCGACTGGCGCTGCACATCACGCAGCACTTCGACGTCTATCTCTCCGCCACCCAGCTCGGCATCTCCCTCGCCAGTATTGCCCTGGGCCAGATCGCGGAGCCGGGGGTGGCGCACCTGATGGCGCCGCTGTTCCGGGCGGTCCACCTTCCGGAGCGAATGCTCCACCCGGTCTCCTTCGTGGTCGGGTTGGGGATCCTCTCCACGTTCCATATGGTCATCGGAGAACTGGTGCCGAAGGCGCTGGCGCTCCAGGGCGCGGAGCGGATGGCGCTGGCCGTCGCGTACCCGCTGCAGGTCTTCTACCGCCTGTTCCAGCCGGCAATCTTCATCATCAATCGCCTAGCGCGACTGGTCCTGAGCCTCCTGCATCTCAAGCCCGCGGACTCCCACGAGCTGGCCCACTCTGAAGAGGAGCTGCGGATGATCCTCACCGCAAGCGGGGAGAGCGGCGTCCTGAAGGAGAGCGAGGTCGACCTGGTGGAGCACGTGTTCACCTTCGCCGACAAGGTGGCGAGCGAGGTGATGGTTCCGCGCGTCGACATGGTCTACATGGACGCGACCTGGCCGCTGGAGCGGAACCTGGAGGTGGCGAACACCCACACCTTTACCCGCTATCCGCTCTGCGAGGGGGACTCGGACCACGTCATCGGGATGATTCACGTCCGGGACCTCCTGCAGTGGGCGTACGGTCCCTCCCAGGAGGGGAAGCCCCGGGACATCCGCGACGTGAAATGGGGGATCATGTTCGTCCCGGAGACGAAGTCGATCGACCGCCTGCTCCGCGAGTTCCAGTTGAACAAGATGCACATGGCGGTGGTGGTGGACGAGTATGGCGGCACCGCCGGAATCCTGACACTGGAGGACGTGATCGAGCAACTCGTCGGCGAGATCTACGACGAGAAGGAAGAGCCGCACCCGGAAGTGCGCCAGGAGGGCCCTGACCGGCTCCTGGTGGATGGCCGCGTGCTCCTGGCGGACCTGCGCGCCGAGTACGAAATCGAGCTCCCGGAAAATGAGTCGGAGACGGTGGGGGGCTGGATGCTGGACCAGCTCGGCGCCATCCCGGAGCCCCATGACCAGGTGGTGATCCCGGCCTTTCGGCTGGAGGTGGAGCAGATGGAGGGTCAGCGCGTGCGCCAGGTCTCCATCACCCGCCTCCCGGCGCCGGTTCCCGAGGAAGCGGATCTGCTGGTGGACTGACGGTTCCGCGCTCCGTCCCTCGCCCCTGTCCGTCGCCTCTCCGTGCTCACCGCGGCTCCGTGGTCAAACAATCCAGCCTAACGCCGGCTGTAGGTCCACTCCAGGATCACGTCGCCCACGATCTTGAGGGAAGTGGGGCTGCATTTATCCGGGGTGTCTTCCAGGGTGTGCCACCACCTATTGCCCGGCCCGTAGTCGAAGTCGATCAGGTCCACCACCCGGAAGCCCTTGGCGTCGAGCGGGAGGTGATCATCCTCGATCGGATCGCCGGGCCCCTCCGGAAAATACCGGTCGAGGCTGAGCTTGCGGGCGGCCGCCCAGATCTCATCCTGGACCCCGGGCGCGAGGCGCCGGGAGTGCGCCTCCCGCGGAATCCGCAGGTCGCGGTCGCCGATCATGTCCAGCAGGACTCCCTCCTTCGGAGCATCCGCCGGGGGATGGTCCGCGAAATACCGGGAGCCGAGAAACATCTGCTCGAGACCCGGGCCGTAGTCCTCGCCGTCGAACAGCACGATCATCACCGGCACTTTCGGGGGAGCCGCCTTGAAGACGCGCGCCGCCTCCAGCAGCACCGCCACCCCGGACGCGCCGTCGTTCGCTCCGGGGATGGGCCGGAGCCGGCGCTGCGGGTCCTGCTCCTGATCCGCGGTGGGGCGGGTGTCCCAGTGCGCGGAGAGCAGCACTCCGTTCCGGCCGCCGGTCCCTTTCCACCGCGCGATGATGTTCCGCATCCGCAGCGTCTTCGTGCCGACGACCTGGGTGAAGCTTTGCGACTGCACGCTGTCCGCCAGCGGCTTGAGCGTCTGGACCAAATAGTCGCCGCACTCCACGTGACCGGTGGTGTTCGGGACCCTCGGCCCGAAGCGGACCTGGCGCTCCAGGTCCGCGAAGGCGCGCTGCCGATCGAACTCCGCCCGGCCCGCCCCCAACAGGAGCATCCCGAGCGCGGCGGCCGCCAGCGCGCCGCCCCCGGCGAGCCAGAGCGGGGCCCGGGGCCGGCGCGCGGCCGGCGAGTAGGAAGACTCGAGAGCTCCGGCGCGGACGGCGGTCGCTCGCTTACGCGGCCTGGCGGGAGTGCTTGAGATAGGCAAAGAGGAAGGGGTCGATGTCGCCAACCACCACCGCCCCGACGTTGCTGGTCTCCTGACCGGTGCGCAGGTCCTTCACGCGCCGGTCGTCCAGTACGTATGACCGGATGTGGTTGCCCCACTCGATCGCCCGCTGGTCGCCGCGCAGCTCCGAGAGCTTGGCCTCCGCCTCCTTGCGCTGAATTTCCGCGAGCCGGCTCTTCAGCACCTTCATCGCGAACTCCCGGTTTTTCAACTGGGAGCGCTCATTCTGGCACGCCACCACGATCCCGCTGGGGAAGTGGGTGATGCGGACCGCCGTCTCGTTCTTCTGAACGTTCTGTCCGCCCGCGCCGCCGGAGAGATAGGTATCGATCCGGATATCCTTCGGATTGATCTCGACCTCCGACTCCTCTTCGATCTGCGGGATCACGTCGACGCTGGCAAAGCTGGTCTGCCGCTTGCCCTGCGCGTTGAACGGGGAGATGCGCACGAGCCGGTGCACGCCGTGCTCCCCCTTGAGGAGGCCGTACGCGTTCGTCCCGCGGAAGTCCACCGTCACGCTCTTCAAGCCGGCCACTTCCCCCGCCACCTGGTCCATGACTTCCGCCTGGATGCCGTGCCGCTCCGCCCAGCGGAGGTACATCCGGAGCAGCATGGTCACCCAGTCACACGCTTCCGTCCCGCCCGCGCCGGCGTTGATCTCCATCAGGCAGTCCGCGGCGTCATGCGGGCCGGAGAGGATGTCCGCCATCTCCAGCGCTTCCCATTCCGCGGCGAGCGCATCCAGCTCGCCCCGCACCTCCGCGGTGTAGCTCTCCGGATCGGCTTCCGCGGCCGCAAGCTCCAGCAGCACGCCGGCATCCTCGAGACGGCGGCGGACGCCGTGGTACGGGTTGACGGTGCCTTCCAGCCGGGCCAGCTCCTGCATCGCTTTCTGGGCGGCCTCCGCATCGTCCCAGAAGCCGGGCTTCAGACTCTCCTCGCGGAGAGCCGCAATTCGGGCATCCTTTCCCGGGACGTCAAAGATGCCTCCCCAGCTCTTCCACCTTTTCGGAAAGAGCTGTAACTTCCTGGTTCAGTTCCTCGATCATACGACTCCACCATCCAACGTGGCCCCGCGGTCGGGGCCGCCTCCCGGCGTCGACGTGCCGGAGCGAACATGCTCCCCGGCCGGCTCACCTTCCGCATCCGGGCCGGAGCGGCGCGGGCCGCCTGTCCCCCGGGGTAGCCGGCGGCGCAAGTCTGCTCTTGCCC
>CAYQDT010000024.1:0-2978 GCA_964416225.1 uncultured bacterium | reverse complement strand
CGCACCACGGGTTATCCGAGACTCCCCGCGTCTCAAACGTGCCGGGCCGGCCGCGCGACCTCGAGCGGGAGCAGCGGCTCCGCCTCCTGCCGGCTGTCTCCGCCGGGCCGGCGAGTGCCGGTCGCCCCGATCCCGCTCCGCGAAGGACGGGACGGGCGGGAAGTCCGGACCCCTGAGCGCCGGGCGGGCTCCCGCGCCGCGGCCTCCGGCCCCGCGCGCCGCTCTCTCCCGGGCCCCAACCGGCGCGCCGCCTGGCTCACGGACGGCGATCCTCCGGGTGGGGAGCCGGGATAGGCGGAGGTCAGCCCTGCTCCAGCCACTCCTGGTAGAGCTCCGCCTGCCGCTTCACCTGCTCGCGGAAGGAGCGGACAAAGTCGGTATCCTCATCGTGCAGCCAGGCATATCCGAGCGCTTCGGCGAAGGTCCGGCTGGAAAGGATATCGCGGGCGTACATCGCGGGCGGATAGGAGACCGCATAAACCGGCAGCGCCTCTTGCCGGGATTCACTGGACTCGCTCATCTCAGCCTCTGATCCAGGGAACGGATCTCGGATCCTCGGGGCCCACACCATTGCGGAGCGCCGGAATGATAGACCCGCCGCCGCCGAGCCGGTTGCACGTAACAAGCGCGGATCCCAGATCAAGCGATCGCCGACCGCTCGACCTGGGATCCGCGCTCCGAACCGGACCGGCGACTCACGCCGCGCCCGTCTTCAGGCAGCAGAACTTGTACTTCTTACCGCTGCCGCACGGACATGGATCGTTGCGGCCGGCCTTCTTGGAGCCCGGCACCGCGCCCGCGGGCTTCTTCACTCCGTTCGCGCCGCTCAGCCGAACGGGCGCCTGCACCAGCTCCTCGCCGGCACCGTCTGCCTCCACCGGCGCGATCATCCGGCGCGGCGGAGGCGGCGCCTGCGGCTGGACCTGGATGTGGTACATCCAGTTGACCATGTCGTCCTGGATGCTCTCCAGGAGGGCGTTGAACATGTCGAACGCCTCTTTCTTGTAGATCACCAGCGGATCGCGCTGCTCGAAGCTGCGCATCCACACCCCTTCGCGGAGGTACTCCATCGCATTGAGATGCTCGACCCACTTCTGGTCAATGATCTGCAGGGTGATCTGCCGCTCCACCTCCCGCGGCTGGATGCCGACGGCATCCAGGTCCTTTTCCTTCTGCTCGTAGCGGGCCTCGGCCAGGCCGCCGAGAAACTCGGTGAGCTCCTCGCGGCTCCTGCCTTCCAGGTCCGCGGGGCGAGCGGCCAGGGAGAGATCGAACAGGAGATCCAGCTCGTCGTACAGGCCCCGCAGGTCCCATTCGCCGGGCGGGATCTCGGAGCCACAGTGGCGGTTCACCGCGGTCTCCACCATGTCGTACGCGTGGTCCAGAATCGTGTCCCGGAGCTCGGCGCCTTCCAGGATGTCCCGACGCTGCCGGTAGATGACGTCGCGATGGACGTTCATCACGTCGTCGTATTCCAGCGTGTGCTTCCGGATGCCGAAGTTGTGCTCCTCGACCTTCGTCTGGGCGCGCTGGATGGCCGCGGAGAGGATCCGCGCCTCGAGCGGCTCGTACTCCGGCCAGCCGCCGAGGAACGCCTTTCCGCGGTCGCCGAAGAGGCGCCAGAGCTCATCTTCCAGGGAGAGATAGAAGCGGGTCTCGCCCGGGTCACCCTGGCGGCCGGAGCGGCCCCGGAGCTGGCGGTCGATCCGCCGGCTCTCGTGCCGCTCGGAGCCGACGATTGCCAGGCCCCCGACTTCCGCCACCTCCGCCGCCTGCGGATTCGGGTAGGTCTTTTTCATGCCGGTGGAGAGCACCACCCCCGTCGGCTGCTGGGGCGCGTCCGGGTCCTGCTTGCCGCCGAGCATGATGTCGACGCCGCGACCGGCCATGTTCGTGGCAATGGTGACGGCATGCTTGCGGCCCGCCTCGGCGATGATCTCCGCTTCCCGCTCGTGATACTTCGCGTTGAGCACCGAGTGGGGGATGCCGTCCTTCAGGGCGTCGATCAGGACCTCTTCATTCTTCTGAATGTCCAGCAGGTTCTTGAGCGCCTGGATGTTATCCGGATGGAGGGCGTCGTTCGGGACGTTCACGGCCTTCGCCACGGGGCTCAGCTTCGGAATGTGGAGCTGGTCCAGACGGGTGTTCAGGATCGTGTGGAACTCCTCCGCCTGCTCTTTCGGCAGACCCTTCGCGGAGAGCACCCGGTCCCGCAGGATCAGGATCAGCGCCTGGAGCTGCAGCCGCTCGCCGATTTTGAGCCGGTCCGAGAGGCGCTCGGAGACCTCGATGGAGCGCGTGCCCACCAGCACCGGCTGACCGAGCACGTGCTTCCGAAAGATGTCCAGCGCAATGGCGCGGAACTTCTGCTCCTCCGTCTTGTAAACCACGTCCGGCTGGTCTTTGCGGATCAACGGCAGGTTGGTCGGCACGACGACGACGTCCATGCCGTAGATCTTCCGGATCTCCTGCTCCTCGGTCTTGGCGGTGCCGGTCATCCCGGCCAGCTTGTGGTAGAGGCGGAAGTAATTCTGGATGGTGATCGTGGCGACGGTCTGGGTCTCTTCCTCCACCCGCACGCCTTCCTTCGCCTCGATGGCCTGGTGGAGACCGTCCGAGTAGCGGCGGCCGAACATCAGGCGGCCCGTGAACTCGTCCACGATCACCACCTGGCCGTCTTTGACGACGTAATCCACGTCCTTCCGGTAGGCGAACCGCCCCTTCAAGGCCGCGCTGACGTGGTGCATCATCCGGACGTCGTCCGCCAGGTTCTCGATGCCGAGACCCTCTTCCACGCGGCGGATCCCCTCGTCGGTGAGCATCGCGTTTTTGGACTTCTCTTCCAGCGTGTAGTCCCGCTCGTGCTGCAGCTTCGCGACGACCTGGTCCACCGTGAAGTAGAGACCCGTCGACTCCTCCGGCATGCCGGAGATGATGAGCGGCGTCCGCGCCTCGTCGATCAGGATGCTGTCCATCTC
>CAYQDT010000023.1:3538-12575 GCA_964416225.1 uncultured bacterium | reverse complement strand
GGACGTGACAGCCGTCCGTCCCCACGTGAGAGTCCGTCATCGGCTCGATCCAGACGCCTCCCGCGCGCACGCACGCGGCCGCGAGGCGGAGCCAGTCCCCTTCCGAGGCCACCGTGCGGCCGCTCCTGAGTGGCGCGCTGTCCGGGACCACGAACAGGTCCGCGGCGCGACCATATTGATGGTGACTCTCCCCCACGCCGGCATGCACTTCCACCTGGTGGACCGGATTGCGATAGCCGCTGGTCAGCCGCACCGGCCCTCCATACACCTTCTCCAGCCGGTTCAGGAGTTCCAGGAGGCGCGGCTCGATCATGATGAACGGATACCGCTCTTCCGAGCCCGGCTGGCGGCTCCAGTTCAGGTCCGTGAAGCGAACGTGCGGAAAACGATGACCGTAACTCCGGTTGAAGGTCTCCTCGTCCACCAGCTCCTCCCGGAGTGGGACTTCCGCACGCACCAGATCCACGTACTCCTGCCGGAGGCGGTCGCGCAGGTCCTGCTGGAGCCCGGCTGACGCGAGCAGCGCGCCCGCGCTGCTCGGAACCCGCGCGGTCAGGACGAGGGACAGCGGACCCCCCATTCCCGCGGGGTTACCTCCCGGGCGGCGGAGCCGGACTCGAAGCACCGGACCCTTCGGCAGCACTTCCGGCGCGTCAAACCCGGCCGGCGGCTGGACCTGCCACTCAATCTCCCCGTTGAGCTCCGGACGGCCCGGAACGCGCGCCTCGGCCTCGAGTGTCAGGGCATCCGGCGCATCGGTCACAAAGGTGGCGGCAATCCGGTGCGGAATGCGCCACGCGTACGGCTCACGCCCCGCGCGTAATGCGGAGATCTCCAGGACGGCGTTCGCCGCGCGCTTCCCCTCCGGACGCCGCTCCGGCCCGGGTTTGGGAGGGATGGCCCGCCCGCCCGGCGCCGGCCCTTCCCGGGGTGGGGCGGGTACGCCTGGGTCGGCGGCTTTGGAAGCGGGGGTTTTGGGCGCTCCCGCCTCCGGCAGCACGCTCGGCTCGTCCCCGAACATGGGACGGGCCGACAGAACCAGCAGGGCTCCCGTCAGGAAGGCCAGCGGCAGGGCGAACAGAGAGCGGAAGGTCCGGTGAGCCATCGGGTGGTAATGGGTGACCTGCAGCGGCGTCCGGCGAAAGGAGCCGAGCCGCGCGCGGCGCTGGGCCGGCGGCTCGAAGAGAACCTACCCGCGCTTCCCCGCGATAAAGCGCGGCTGCCAGGTCCGCAGGGCATCCGCCTGCTCCCGCAGCGGATCCGGCTGCCCGGTTTCCGCCAGCCGACGCGTGACGTGCGCATCCATCTCCGCCGCGAGCCGGGACTCGACCTCAGGTAGCTCCTCCGCCCGGTTCCGCTGCTCGGCCGGGTCCGTGGGCAGGTGGTACAGCTCCGTGGAAGGCTTGCCGTAGATATCCGGCTCAAGGGCCCGGATCAGCTTCCACTCCGCCGTCCGCCATCCGCGCTTCCGCATCCAGGTGCATTCCGTGAGATAGACGCTCTCCCTTCCGCCCAACTCCGGAGCGGCAATGAGCGGACGGAACGAAGTGCCGTCCATCCCCGCGGAGAGGTCGCTCGCTCCCAGGAAATCGAGCACGCTGGGAGCAAGGTCCACGAGCGAGACCAGCTGCGGTACCCGGATCCCCGCGTGGGACCGGCCGGGAAGGCGAAGCAGCAGGGGCACGCGGACGTTGGTGTCGTACAGGCCATGGTGATCGAACCAGCAGCCGTGCTCGTCCAGCTCCTCACCGTGGTCCGCCTGGAGCACCACCAGCGTATCCTCCCAGAGCTCCAGCTCCCCGAGGCGGTTGAAGACCTGGGCGACGCAGGCATCGGCGTAGGCGATGCTGGCGTCGTACTGCGCCTTCACGAACTCGATGTCCCGGACGCCGGACAGCCACTCGGAGAAGTAGTTGCCGAACCAGGGAGAGCTCAGCACCGGCTCCATCGAGACGTGCCGCGGGTCTCGCTCATCCGCGGCGTAGAACATCCGGTCGAACGGCGGCGGCGGGAGGTACGGCGTGTGAGGGTCCCAATAGTGGAGGAAGATGAAGAACGGCTGGTCTTGACTGCACGCGCGGTCCAGGACCCGCACCGCCCGCCGGCTCACCTCTTCCCCATTCCGCCAGGGGAGCGTTCCGTCATGATTCCAGCGTGGGTACGGATCGTACCAGTCAAAGGCCGGCTCGATCCAGCGGCCGATGTTATCCACGGCGGCCGACCAGTAATCCCGCTCCCGCAGCAGGTCCGGCAAGAGGCGGATCCCTGGGTCCAGCTCCCGCGTTCCGCCCTGAGCCACGATCTGGTGCGCGAACACGTCCCGCCCGGAGAAGAGCGTGGTGTGCGCGGGCTGCGTCGGAATGTGCGGGCTGATCGCCTGGTCGAACCGGACGCACTCGCGCGCGAAGCCGTCGATGTGGGGCGAGGTGTTGCGCCCATAGCCGTAGCAGCCGAGGTGGTCCGGGCGCAGGCAGTCGATGACGATCCAGAGTACGTTCATGCCGTTCCGGGCGGCGCGCGCCCGCAGGGGAGCTGCCGGCGCGAGGGGATGTGCGTCGTTGCACGCCGCGGGAAATTATTCCACACGCGCTCCCGTTAGCGGCAGATCCGCATCCGCGCGTCGATCCGCTCCGTCCCTGTGGCATGCCGCGCGAGCCACGGATCCGCCCCCTGACCCGGCTCGCGCAATTCCGGAGCGCGCTACTCTCCGGAGCGCGCGTGCCAGCGGGAGAGCAGCTCCGCCTCCCGCTGGGGCGTGATCCCGGCCTGCAGCTCCCGCTCCGCCGGGAGTGCCCGCCACCACGCCAGCGTGTCCCGCGCAGTCTCCACCAGGGGACGGAACCGGAGACCGGCGGAGATCGCCTTGCGGGCGCTAACCTGGTGGAGACAGCGGGCCGTCTGCTCCGCATGGGGCACCCAGAGCGGCAGCTCCGACCACGGCTCCACGCCCTGCTCCAGCAGAAACTCCTCGGTGACCCATGTGATCACGGTTTCACTGCCGCCGATCAGCCGGCAGTCGTCCAGCAGGTGACCCCACGTCAGCGTGTAATCCGGCGCCGTCGCGTTGAAGGTACCCGTCTCTCCGGCTTCGACCATCCGGACCATCCATTCCGCCAGGTCCCGGGCGTCCAGCACCTGCAGCGGGCTCTCCCGGGTCGCCGGCGCCAGCACGTCACCACCCCGCGCAGCCCGGACGGGCCAGTACGTAAAGCGATCCGTGGGATCATGCGGGCCGACGAGGAGGCCGGGGCGGATATTGAGGGCCGCCTCCGGAAACTGCTCCGCCACTTCCCGCTCGCAGAGCGCCTTGAGGGGACCGTAGCTCTCACCCGTCACCTCTTCCACCCGCTCGTCCGCGAGAATTCCAACGGGCGCTGCTTCATCCACCCCCGGGCGGTCGAGGCGCGCGTAGACACTGATGCTGGAGACAAAGGTGTAATGGCCCACGGAAGCGGAGAGTGCGCGGGCGCTCTCCCGCACCACCCGCGGCACATACCCGCAGGTGTCCACCACCGCGTCCCAGCACCGTCCCCGCAGCGGAGTGAGGTCCGCGCCCCGGTCCCCGTACAACCGCTCCACTTCCGGGAAGAGCTCCGGGTTGTGCCGTCCGCGGTTGAAGAGGGTAATGGTGTGCCCGCGGTCCAGTGCGGCCCGGACCAGGTGCCGCCCGAGAAAAACGGTCCCGCCGAGAATGAGGAGCCGCATCCCGCTGCCTTTCCGGGCGGTGCCGCCGCGCTCGATCGGACGTTCTCACCACCCAGTCGCGGACACCCGGAGAGGACCGGGCGCTGGAATACTCACCACGAAGCCACGGGTAGCTCCGGTAAGAGAGACGGAGCGACCACCCGCTCGAGTGCTCGGGTGCCGCGGGTTCTCGCCGCGTGGTGCGGTTTCTTGCCCGCGCCGCCCGCCTGCCCTCACTCGCCGCCGCTGCCGTTCAGCGTGGCGAGCAGCGCGTCGCCGGCGCTGACCCAGGTGTCCTTATCCCGGATGATGGCCTGCGGCGGGAGCTGCTGCGTGACCGTGGTGACCCCGGCGACTTTCTTCACCGCGGTGCCGATGGCCATGAACTCGATCAGGCTCCCGAGCTCATGGATGTGCGTCTTGATTCCCACCACGTCGTCGGCGCCGATCGCCCGCGCCTCATCACCGATCAGGCCGATGGCATGCTCGCGCGCATCATAGATCAGGCTGGTCAGCTCATTGATCTCGCCGCGGGAGAAGCTCTTGAGCGCGGCGGTAAGGCCGCCCACGAATCCGAGCGAATAGACGGCGGTGCCGAGCACCAGCTTGAGCGGCATATACCCCATGCGCGTGATGTTCCAGAGCTCTTCGCAGGTGAGATCGCTCGTCGCGGGATACTGGCTGGTCTCTGCCGGGTACGCGGGATGGTGGGACGCCGTCCCGGTCATGATCATCTCCTGCACGCCCTGGAACGGCATCACCCGGGTCTCGATCCCGACCACGCAGTTGGCGTTCACCGTCCGGGCATCGGCCTGGATGCGCCCGAGGGCGAGGTGCCGGGTGTGGTTGAACGCGTCGCTGAACTCCTTGATCTCGCCGCGCGCCAGGCTCTTCAGGCTGCCGAGGAAGCCGCCGCCCATCCCGATACTGTAGGCCACGTTCCCGAACACGAACTTCAGCGGGTTATAGCCCGCGTCCATCTGGCAGTACAGCTCCTGTCCGTCCGCACTCGTGGAGAAGGAGAGCTGCTCCGCCTGGGCATCCTCCCGGTGAACGCATGAAGCCACCGAGAGGAACTCGATGTTGCCCTGAAAATGGCGGAGATCGTTGTTCACTCCGGTGATGCCCAGCCCGCCCCGCTGCTGCGCTTCCTGCACCATCCGCTGGTACGACTGCAGCCGCCCCTCATGGATGATGTTGGTGACCTGCGTGACCTCCCCCCCGAAGAGACTCTGGCCGGCTGCCCCCAGGCTCCCCAGGAAGCCCATCGAGTAGACGCTGTTCCCAATCACCAGGTCTCCGGGCCGGAGACCCTTGAGGTGAAGGCAGTACATCTCGTTGCCGGAAAGCCCGGTCATGACGGCCATCGCGCGTTCCTTTCTGGCAATTCATCCGGCACCGGGTCCGGCTCTTCGGCCGGCGATGGATCCGGCGCTCGGAGCGGGAGTGGGTCGATGCCGATACTATAGCCCCGCCTGCCTGTACAACGTCAAGACACCCGCTACAGATACGCTCGCCGCCGGCGAGCACGCCCGGGATCCGCAGGCCGCGCGGGTCGGCGGGGCCTGGAGAACGGCCCGCGGAGCCGACACCGAGACCCGGGCGCGGCGGAGTTCCGATGCCGCTGTGGCCGGCGTCAGAACAGGAACCAGGTGACCGCGCTCCCGATCAACATGATCGCAATCGAGATCAATCCGGCGATAGGGAAGGTCTGCGTTCCGATCAGAAGCGGCGAGCCCTTGTACTGCGAGAAGCAGCGGTGGATCCCGATGGCAAGGATCCCGCCGCTGTGGAGGCCCATGGAGAGCCAGAGGTTTCCGGTCTTGTAGAACGCCACCCCGAGCCACAGCCCCAGCACCGCAAGCCCTACGGCCGGCCAGTAGGTCTTCACGCGCCGAATGAAGTGAGCCGCGGAAAACAGCGCCGCGCTGAGCGGTATGGCCAGCGCCCAGTGAGTCCCGGCGGCCAGAAGCGTCCCCAGGATAATCCCCCGGAAGATGGGCTCCTCGATGCAGACGACGGTGATGGAGCTGAGGGCGCTCTTCAGCGACTTTTCCACCGCCATTTTGCGCGTGAAGCGCGGCGCCCACTGAAGCTGACCGAGGAGCGTTTCCACCCCAAAGATCGACCCGAGCAGTATGAGCGCCAGCCCCTCGCCGTAAAAGAAAAGCGGAAACTGCCGCCAGGGGAAGAGCGGGGCGTAGAACCGCCCGACACTGGTGTGCACCAGCCCCGGAAACACAAAGATGGAGGAAAGGAGCGTGGCCTGCAGCACCACCTTCAGCGCCAGGCGGAGCGCCTTCGGCTGGTCACTGCTGGCGCCGAAGGTCCACTGAAGCGGCTCGCGCGCCGCCACCAGCACGACCGTCTGCAGTGCGAAAAGTACGCCGATGATGGCGAAGAGATAGAAGACAACCCACATGAAGCTTGAATAGAACAGGCGGTCGGTGCGGCGAGTGAACCCCAGAGGGCGGTGCGGCCTTCCGTAGTTGTACAGCAGGGCCGCCGCCTTTGCACGAAGACGTCGGGCGCCCTACCCTCCGGAGCCGTGGAACCACTGCTCCCACCGCTTGTCCAGCCAGAACTGCCACATCTCCGGATACTGCCGCACGTACGCCTCGAACGCGGACGCCCAGCGCTGGGCGCCGTTCCGTACGGCGGCGTCGATGTCCCCGTCCACGGTGAGTATGGTCGGCGCGTCGGACCAGATGCGATAGCGAGCCGCCTCGTGCGCCGTGTAGAGCGGCAGGAGCGCGGCGCCCGTCCGCGCCGCCAGGAAGAAGGGGCCCGCGGGGAGCTCCACCTGGCGGCCGAAGAAGGTGACCGGCACCCCGGTGCCCTCCTTCCGGATCAGATCCGGCGTGAGCGCCAGCACGCCATTCTTCCGCAGGACGCGGAGCGCGATCGTCATCTCCCCCAGCCCCTGCAGCGGATCCGACTTGCTCGGCCGGTACACCACCTGCAGCTTGAGCGCGGCATACCAGCGCTGCTTGATCGCCTCGTAGGCGGGGTCCGGCGCCTTTCGCACGAGCACCGTTACCGGTACGCCCGCGGCCGCCGCGGCGGCGCCGATGACGATCTCGTGAGCCATCATGTGCGCCCCCACGAGGATCACGCCGCGCCCCGCTTCCAGCGCCCCCTGACAGGAGCGCACGACCTCCGCATTGGGCGTCCACTCGCCCTCCAGCCCCGCCCCCTCCACGCCGGAGCGATACACGGCGGCTGAATACGCCACCACGTCCGCCGCGCGGTCCCAGAACTGACTCGCCCGGCGCCGGTCCAGCCCCTCTCCGAGCAGCGCCCCCATGTTCCGCTCCAGCCGCTGCCCACCGCCCGCCGCCGCGCGGAGGCACCGCGCCAGCACCGGACGGAGCCGGAGCAAGGTAGGGGTGGAAGCATACCGCGTGAGACCGACGAGGCGGGGAAGCAGCGTGGCGCGGAGATGTCGGGAGGATCGAGAAGCCATTCTGCCGTGCCGGGGAGCGCGCGTTTGGCGCGGGGGCGCGAATCATCGGGCCCCGGGCGCTTGACAGCACGCCGGAGAGGGTGATAACAAAAAGTCGACTTAATTGATCGACTAATTGCGAGAATACGAGACGATGCTTTCCAGCCGGGCGAAATACGCGACGCGGGCGATGCTGGACCTGACGCTCCACGAGGAGGATCGCGCGGTGCAGATTGGTGATATCGCGGCCCGGCAGAACATTCCCGTGAAGTTTCTCGAGCAGATCCTGCTCGCGCTGAAGCGGCAGGGCTTCGTGCAGAGCCGCAAGGGACCCGGCGGCGGGTACCTCCTGGCGCGGGCGCCGCGAGAGATCACTCTGGGCGCGGTGGTGCGGGCGATGGACGGTCCCCTCGCGCCCATGAGCTGCGTCAGCGTGTCCGGATTTATGGAATGCGGCTGCCCGGACCCGGAGACGTGCGGGCTGCGCGCCATCTGGAAAGAGGCGCGGGATGCCCTGGCCGAAGTCCTGGACGGCACCACGTTTGCGGACATCCGGCAGCGGGACGAGCGTCGCCGCCTGGAGCGCAGTGGAATTCTGGACTACACCATTTAACTGCCGCCCGCTATCCGCCCCCTGCGCGGGGATGCCGGCCTGCCGTGAACCGTCCCCCGGATCGTTCTGCTTCCCAGCCAATCCTCGGGAGTACCCTCAGATGTCCGATAAAAAGGCTCCACGGCCCGCCGCGCCGGAAATTCCGCTCCAGGCCATCCAGGAGGCGGTGCAGAGCGTCCGCTTCGGCGTGGTGCAGCTCATCATCCAGGACGGACGCATCGTCCAGATTGATAAGACGGAGAAGATCCGCCTCGCGTGAGCCGGACGATGTGGATGCAGCGAAGTGCCGGCGCGGCACGATGCGCGACGAGATAAGGATCAGTCATGGAGCTCTGGCGGAAATGGAAGCACGTGGTGATGCCCACGTTTGGCCTCTCCGTCCTTTTCGGCCTGGCCCTGGGCTTCGGTGAGCCGCCCGGCCCCCGCGGAAGCGCCGGCAAGCACCCCGTTCGCCTCGCCTACTTCCCCAACCTCACGCATGCGCCCGCGCTTGTCGGCGTGGCGCGGGACGAATTCGCGCGCGCGCTGCCGCACGGCACCGGCATCGATCCGAAGCTCTTCAATGCGGGCCCGGAGGAGATGGAGGCGCTGCTTGCCGGCGAGGTGGACATGGGCTACACCGGTCCGGCGCCGGCGGTCAACAGCTATTTGAAGTCGCACGGCGGGGCCCTCCGGATCCTTTCCGGCGCCTGCAGCGGCGGCTCATCCCTGGTGGCCCTGCCGGAATCGGGCGTCCGCTCCCTCCGGGACCTGGATGGGAAGCGGGTCGCGATCCCGCAGTTGGGCGGCACGCAGGACGTTTCGCTCCGCCATTTCCTGGGGGTCAATGGGCTGCATCCGCGGGAAGAGGGCGGCAGCGTTCAGGTGATGCCGATCAAGAATCCGGATATCCTCTCACTCTTCCAGCGAAAACAGCTCGACGCCGCATGGGTGCCCGAGCCCTGGGCCACCCGCCTGGTGGCGGAAACGGGGGCCCGGCGCGTGGTGGATGAGCGAGAGCTCTGGCCGAAAGGGGAGTACGCCACCACGGTGATCGTGGCGCGGACGCGGTTCCTGGAGGAGCACCCGGACCTGGTCGACGCCGTGCTGGCGGCCCACCTCCGCACCGTGGGATGGCTTCACGACCATCCGGAGGAGGGGCAGGAGGTCGTCAACGCGGAGCTCAAGCGCTTCACCGGCAAGATGCTGCCGGGCGCCGAGTTGAAGGAGGCGTGGTCCCGCCTGAGCTTCACCGCGGACCCACAGGTCCCCAGCATCCAGTCCATGGTCCGCGCCGCGGCGGACGCCGGCTACCT
>CAYQDT010000023.1:0-3528 GCA_964416225.1 uncultured bacterium | reverse complement strand
GAAGCAGGCGGACCTGGACATCCGGGGCCTCTTCACTCTCGACGCCCTGGAGCGGGCGCGGCGGCAGGTGGCCGTCGCGGAGCGCTAGGCGCGCCGTCACCCCTCCTTCTCTCCACGACTCAGCACCCTTCCATGGCCAGTCTTTCAATACGCGGCATCTCCAAGCGGTTCGACAGCCGCGGTGGTAAGGTCCAGGCGCTCCAGGACGTCTCCCTGGAAATCCGAGACGGCGAGTTCGTCGTCCTCTGCGGCCCCTCCGGCTGCGGAAAGTCGACCCTCCTCAGCATCGTGGCGGGCCTGGACCCGGCGGATAAGGGCGAAGTGCTCGAAGACGGGAAGCTGGTCGAGGGGCCCGGCCGCGACCGGACGGTCGTCTTCCAGGACCACGGCCTCTTTCCCTGGCTGACCGCCCGGAAGAACGTGGAGTTCGGCCTGAAGCAGGCCGGACTGCCGGCGAAGGAGCGGCAGAAGCGTGCCGAGGAGTTCCTGCACCTGGTGCACCTCTCCCGCTTCCGGGATGCCTATCCCCACGAGCTGTCGGGAGGCATGAAGCAGCGGGTGGCGATTGCGCGCGCCCTGGCCCTGGATCCGGAGGTGCTCCTCATGGACGAGCCCTTCTCCGCCCTGGACGCGCAGACCCGGGAAGACCTCTACGTCCAGCTCGAGGAGATCTGGCAGCGGACCGGCAAGACCATCCTCTTCGTGACCCACAACGTGCGGGAAGCGGTGGTGCTCGGAGACCGGGTGATCATGTTCTCCGCGCGTCCGGGACGGATCAAGGAACAGTTCCAGGTGCAGCTCGCCCGGCCGCGCACGATCGACCAGGTGGATGTGGCCCGGGTGGCGGGCCAGATCTCACGCTCACTCAAGGAAGACCGGGATAAGGCCCGAGAACAGGAATATGATGATGACTGGCAGCCTGCGGAGGCTGATCTTCTTCGTCGCGCTGCTGGCGGGATGGGAGATTATATCTAGGGCCGGGATCTGGAGCTCCGTCCTCTTCCCCTCCCCGGGGAGCGTGCTTGCCACCCTGGTGCACGGCATTGCGGACCGGACCCTGCTGATCGCCACGGGCGTCAGCCTCCGCCGCTTGCTGGTGGGCTACGGGATCTCGCTGGTGCTGGGTATTCCCATCGGCGTGCTCCTGGCCCGCGTGCGGTGGCTGAACGAGACGCTGGGCTCCCTGGTGATGGGACTCCAGACCCTCCCGAGCATCTGCTGGCTGCCGCTGGCGCTGCTCTGGTTCGGGCTGAATGACCGGGCGATTCTCTTCGTGGTGGTGATGGGCGCCTTCCTGGCCATCGTGGTCGGCGTGCAGGACGGGGTCCGCAACCTCCCCCCCACCTACCTCCGCGCGGCCCGCACCATGGGCACCCACCCGCTCTCCCTCTACCTGGAGGTGCTCCTTCCGGCATCACTCCCGGCGATCCTCACGGGAGCAAAGCTCGGGTGGTCTTTCGCGTGGCGGTCGCTGATGTCCGGCGAGCTCCTGTACGTCAGCCTGGGCCTCGGGCACATGCTGATGATGGGCCGCGAGCTTGGGGACATGAGCCAGGTCATCGCCGTCATGCTCGTGATCGTCGCCCTGGGTCTCCTCACGGACCGAGCCATCTTCGGCGCGCTGGAGGAGCATGTCCGGGAGCGCTGGGGCCTTTCCCAGGCGTAAACGCGCTCGGATGGCGCAGGACGCGCCGGCTGCGGCGCCCCTGCCAAAACGGCGCTCCCGCGGTTTTGACACCCCGCCGGATCGCCGGTATCATGGGGTCATCAAAGGAGGTGATGACTTTCATGAAGCATGATAGTCGAGGTGGCTGTAGGGGTTAGCTCCCCTTCTCGACGGGGGTGAGCTGCCTCTAAATCCAAACGGCTCACCGGCGGGGGATCGCCTGGCGATCCCCCGCTTGCGCGTACGCCAACCGTTTCTTACGCCTCCATCTAACCGGCGGTCCGGTTCCCCGCGGAGACTGCGGTCCGTCTCTTGCTCCGGGTCCGGACGCCCTCGCCACTGCGGGAGAACGAACGTGTCAATGGGAACGCCTGAAGTACCGCACAATCACGCGGACGAACTGGTCGACGAAGAATTTGAAGAAATCGGCGTGGACATCACCGAGGACAACATGGTGTGGATCCACGGCGAGGACTGGGAGCTGGTCCTCTCCCCCACGGAAGCACGGGAACTGGCGCAGGCGATCCAGGAAGCGGCCGCCGACGCCGAGTCCGACCTGCAGAGCGAGAGCTCGGGAAGCTGATCCACCGTGGACGCGCCGGCTGGAGCCCTTCTCCATCCGGCCGCTCGCCGGTGCCCCTTCCGCACGTAGACGCCGCAGAGACCGTGTGAACACTCCCCCTGTCCGCGGGCGGACGCTCCGCTCTCGGCCTCGCGCGGTCTGCTCACGCGGTCTCTCGCGGGGAGCCGCCGGGCGCCGCTCGGTAGCCCCCGCGGCCGGATTCCTCGCCCCTACCGGCCGCCGCTGTCCCCGCTCCGCCGTTCGGCCGTTCGGCCGCACCTGGCCTCTGCGCCGCGCCGCCGCAGCCCCGCGCCCGCACCGGGTCATCGGCTGCAGCGGAGGCCCCGCCGTCCCACTGCGGTCCGGCCGCACTCCCGCTCGCGCTCTCCCCTTGCGCTCTGCCCTTGCTCCCTTCTGGTGCTGACGAGCAGGAAGAAGGTGCGCCTCCAGCCAAATGTAGTTCTGCAAAGTATTGCCTCGCCTGCCTTCGCGAAGTCTCCCGGCTTTACTTCGGCTGCCTCCCGGCTGCCCCTGCTTCCGTCCTACCGAAAGCAACCATCATGGCTGACGCAGCGTCCTCTCTACGCGACCAGGGCCGGCAGGCGCTCCAGGCGGGGAACCTGGACGGTGCCATCGATCTGCTCGCCCGCGCGGTCATGGCGGATGATGCCGACCTCGCCGCCAAAATGCTGCTGGGAATTGCCTACAGCCTGAAGGGCCTCCACCCTCAGGCAAAGCGGGCGCTGCAGACCGCCGTCGAGCGCGAGCCGGGCAATGCGGACTTTCGCTTCAACCTCGGGATGGTCCTCGAAAAGGCGGGTGACGCACCGGGAGCCGCGCAGGCATTCCGGGACACGCTGCAGATCAACCCGCAGCACCCGCAGGCCCGGGCGAAGCTGCAGGCGATGGGCCCTCACGCCGGCTACGCTCCGGCGGCTCCGCCTCCGGCCCCGCCCGCACCCCCTACCGAAATGCCGTACGCGCCGCCCGCCTCTCCGTCTCGCACGGCAGCTCCGTCGCCCTCCGGCACCGCCGGTGGGATGGCGCCTCCCCCCGGACCGCCTGGAATGGCTGCTCCCCCGCTCGGCGGGCTGCCTCCCAGTGCTCCGAGCCCCATGGGAGCTCATCCCCCATTCGGAGCCCCCCTTGCGGGTTCGCCGCTGGGCGCGCCGCTGCCGGTGGCGCCTCCCCTGGGCGCGCCACCGAGCGGGCTGCCCCCGGAATCGCCCACGGGCGGGATGCAGCTTCCCGGGACGATCCCCGGATTGGGCGGTGGGCTCGCGCCTCCGCCCGGCATGGT
>CAYQDT010000022.1:2240-12642 GCA_964416225.1 uncultured bacterium | reverse complement strand
CAGCGCCCGGACTACGCGCGCCGTGATCGTCTCGCGGTCCTGTCGCTGATGGGAGTGGACGCTGGCAACCACCACGTCCAGCTCGTCCAGCAGCTCCAGCGGGAGGTCGAGGCTGCCGTCAGCCAGGATATCGCACTCGATCCCCTTGAGAATGCGGAAGCCGTCCGTGAATGACGCATTCAGTGCGTCGATCTCCGCCGCCTGGGCGCGGAGACGGTCCGGGTCCAGGCCGCCGGCGATGGTCAGCACCTGGGAGTGGTCCGTATTGCCGTGGTAGGCGTAGCCCAGGTCGCGGGCGGCCTGCGCCATGCGCGCGATGGAGGCGGATCCGTCACTCCAGGTGCTGTGAGCGTGGAGGATGCCTCGAATATCCGTCGCTTCGATCAGGTGCGGCAGCCGGTTTTCGGCGGCGGCCTCGATCTCTCCCCGGCCCTCGCGCAGCTCCGGGTCGATCCAGGTCAGCCCGAGGCTTCGGTACAGCGCCGCTTCGTCGGTGCCGGCCTCGGCACCGGGCGTGCCGCGGAGCGCGAGCTGCTGCTGGTGCGCTACGGAGCCCGTGTACCGGAGGAGCCCCTCGGCAAAGCGCGCCTCGGGTACGAGGTGGAGGTCGACCCGCAGCCGGTTCTGGGAGCAGATCGTGATCGCGTGCTCCCCTCGCTGGAGGACCTCCGCCGTTTCCGGATGGGCGGCGACGGCGGCGAGCGCCTCGGTCTCATCCGCCGCGGAGCCGACGAAGTCCACATCCCCGACGGTATCCTGGCGCCGCCGAAGGCTCCCGGCCAGCTCCAGCCGCGTGAACCGTCCCGTCTCTCGCAGGAGCCGCAGCAGGCCCTCCGCGTACGGGAGCGCGTCGGCGATTGGCCAGCGCTCGCGCCGGCGCCGCGTCCCCTCGATGGCCTCCAGGAGGTTCGCCTCGCTCTTTTCGCTGAAGCCCGCGAGCTGACGGATGCGGCCGTCGCGTGCCGCCCGCTCCAGCTCATCGAGATTCCGCACGCCCAGCTCTTTCCACACCAGGTGGATCTTCTTGGTGCCGAAGCCCCGCAGGCTCAGGAGCTCGATCAGGCTCTCCGGGACCTCGGCCTTCAGCTTCTCATAGAGACGACAGGTGCCGGTGGCAACGATCTCGCGCGTTTTGTCCGCAATCGCCTCCCCGACGCCGGGGATCGTCCGGAGCTCGCCCCGCTCCGCCAGTACCTGAAGGTTCTCCGTCATCTCCTGCATCGTCTGGGCGGCGGTGCGGTACGCCCGGATCTTGAACGGATTCTCACCCTGAATCTCCATCAGGTCCGCGATGCGGGTGAAGACACGGGCGATGGCGTAGTTGGTCATGGCTGCAGGCCTCGAGAGAGTGGCCGCGCGGGCAAGGCGAAGCGGTCGATCGGTTAATGAGCGGATAGCTGGAGCGGGGGCCACGGAGGCCGGGCCCGGCTGCTCACCCCGCGGCCACGTCATCCAGGAACTGGAGCGACCGGAGGGGGGCGTCCAGGTGGTGCCGGACGTACGGAAGCATGCACTGGCTGAGCTGGCGGCGGACGTCCGCGGGCAGTGTGGAGCGAGCGGCGCGCTGAAACGGCTCCGATCCCAGCGTGTGGAAGGCCGCGAGGGTCTCCGGGGCCACCGGGACGGCGCCGGGCGTCCGGCGCGCGCATGCCGGACAGAGCATGCCGCCGCGGAGCGGGTGGAACGCTCCCGCCCCGCCGATCGGCTGCTCATCCAGCACGCACCGTTGGAAATGCGGCTCGTAGCCGAGGCTCGCGAGTGCGTGCATCTCGAACGCGCGGGCCAGGACGTCCGGCGTCTCGGCGCCCTCCAGCGTTCCGAGTGCGGCGACCAGCAGCTCCCAGAGCTCGGGGCTGGGCTGGCGCTCCTCGAGCCCGGTGTCGACCAGCTCGGTGAAATACGAGGCGTAGCCGATGCGGGTCAGGTCCTTGCGAATCCCCGCGAAGGCGTTCACCACGACCGCCTGGGTGAGGACCTCCAGGTTCTGACCGTGGGCGAGCAGGCCGTCGAAGTACGTGAACGGCTCCGTCACGCCGGCCAGGCGGCTTTTCGGTCCGCGGGCACCCTTGGCCACGGCTCCCAGCTTGCCGCGGTCGCGCGTGAAGAGCGTCACGACCCGGTCGGTCTCGCCGAAGCTCAGCCGTCGCAGCACCACGGCCTCCACCCGATACACCCGCGCCGCGTCCCGTCCTCGCCCGTCCGCCATGTTACTGCTCCTTACCGTCTCCCTCATACCCGCGCCGGCCGCTCCTCGCACTCCCTCGGGACTCATTTCTCTTCCCAATCCGATCGTTCCGGTGCGGGCGTGATATGGAGGTGGCAGACATCGTTCAGCCCGGCCAGGACGGGTCCGCCCTTTCCGAAATGAATGCGGGCCACCGAGGTATTCTCCACCCGGAGCCGGGGATAGTTCTCGAGCGAGAAACCGAGCACCCCGCACACCGTTGCCCGGATCGGGCCGCCGTGCGCCACGACCAGCACGGTCTGGCCCGGGTGTAGGGGAAGAATCTCCGACATCGCCTGCACGCAGCGGTCGCGGAGGTCCTCCAGCGTCTCGCCGCCCGGCGGCCGGTGTCGAACCGCGTCTTCGCGCCACTGGCGGTAGGCCTCCGGATAGCGAGCCTCCGCTTCGGTTCCGGTCAGTCCCTCGAAGAGGCCGAACCGCGCTTCCCGCACCCGCGGCTCCAGATACACCGGAGCTCGATCGCTCGCCAGGATCTCCGCCGTCTCGCGCGCCCGCCGCAGGTCGCTGCTGTACACCGCCGCGATCGGCTGTTCGGCCAGCCACCGGGCCAGGCGCTGGGCCTGCTCCACCCCCACCCCGGAAAGCGAGACGTCGCGGTGACCCTGGATGCGTCCGTCCCAGTTCCATTCCGTCTCGCCGTGCCGCACCAGCCAGAGCCGGGTTCCCGGCGCAATGTTCCCAACCGCCATGATCGATCCTATCCAGCGAGCCCCGCCGACGAACGGACGCCGGTCCGCACGGGAGCGCCGTGTCGCCCCGCGAGGCCCCCGCGAGCTTCGTTTTAGCAGCAGCGGCTTCCCTTTGTCTCCTGCTGCTTACCGGTGCCGGTGCGCTACAGATCCGAGGGCCGTAGATGGACGATTTCGGAGCCGTCCGGCCGCAGGCGGAGCCGTCCGAAGTGGAGCTGGACCACATCTCCCAGCGATCGCGCGGGGGTCAGGATTGATAGCACCGCGCGCTCGAAGTTCACGCCGTGCAGCAGTCCGATGTCCACCAGCCACCCTCCGGCCGCAACCATGCCGACCAGGAGATTGTTGAACGCCGTGGCCGGCGTTACCGTGACGCGCTGCCGCGGAAACTCTTCCTGCAGGGTCATCAGCCCGCCGTGGTTCGGTCGGCCCATGGCACAGAGAAACAGTCCGTCATCCGTGAGCTCCCCGTGGGGAACTTCGGTCCGGAGCGCGCTCGCGGCTCCTCGAAGCTGGGCGTCGGTAAGCGCCGTTCCGGAATAGAGCCAGGTATCAAAGGTCCGGACCGATCCGGCATCCAGCTCGACCACCCGCGCTCCCTCGAAGTGCCGCCGCATGCGGTTCGCGCGCTGCAGCCGGCGGTAGGCCGTCGACTTGGCGCGCACCTCCGCCGGCGTCCGCACCCGGACGATGGGAGCTTCCGTGACGCCGCGGATCAGGCCGGCGAGGCGCTCCAATTCCCGCTCGCGCTGGACCAGTACCACGAGGCTCGGCTCGATCACCGAGAGCTTCGCCAGCTTCAGCTTCTCCGCCATCCGCCCCTTCACCAGGCCGGACGTATCCACGTACACCACGTCGTCCCCACGGTCCCGCGCGTGGGCGATCAATCGGCGCGTTCCCTGGACCAGCGAGAGGAGGTGGCCGACCGGAGACAGCGACCCGACGAAGGCAAGCGCGCGCGGCTTCAACTCCCGGAGCGAGGCGACGGGCGCCTCCAGCCGGATGACCCCCAGCGTGCCGGGCGGCCCAATCTCACTCTGGCCCAGGTCCGTGTCCAGCACCGCGGCGTGCCGGCCCGCGAGAACGGCGGCGTTGGCCGCGGCCAGCGTGAGCGTGGTTTTCCCGACATCCGTCGCGCCCACCAGCGCCACCGTGCCGCTCTGCGCGGCGAGCAGCGCCACGGCGCGGTCCCAATCCAGATGTTCCGGGGCGAGGGGCTCGAGCATGGATGGCTCCGGGCAGGAAGGCGGCTGCTTGAATGATAACCGGGACCACGCTCCCGCGTTCACCTGCCGCGTTCACGCGCCATACAGGAGCCTGCCGCCGGGTCAGAAGAGGGCGAGCTGGGCACCGGGCTCGCGCAGCGGCTCGGCCCAGAGGCCCTGGCGGCGGAGGTCGGCCGCGAACTCGTCTGCAAATCCGTGGACCGTGTGGACGGTCGCGGCGCCCGTCAGCCGGACATATTCCAGCAGGTCATCATAATCCGCGTGATCGGACAGCGGGAAGGCCGCGTCGGTCCCGAACCGCCAGCAGGCGCTCCGGTCGATCGCCCAGCCGGAGATGTAGGCGGTGCGGGCCCTGGATGCCAGCGACGGGAACCAGTGCGCTTTTCGACAGCCGGACGCGCACAGGAGCGGGCCGTCCAGCTTCTGGCCGGGCTGGTACTTGCGGAACGGTGGCAGCTTCACTCCAAAGTCCGCGTAGAGCTGCGCCATGTCCCAATGCCGCTCGTGGAGGTAGATCGGAAAAGCCTCGTCGCGGAGGCAGGCCAGTACTTCCTGTCCCTTACCGAGCGAATAGCAGAAGAGAATGGGGACGCATCCTTCGGCCAGCGTGTCGCGGCAGAAGCGGCCGATGGCGTCCACCACCTCCGCCGTCGCCGGAAAACGGTAGCGCGGCTTTCCAAACGTGGTCTCCATGATCACCACGTCCGCGCGGGGGACTTCCGTCGCCTCGACGCTGAGGCCGGGGCGAAGCTTGAAGTCCCCGGAGTAGAGGAGCCGCATCCCCTCCCACTCCACCAGGGCCTGCGCCGAGCCCAGGATGTGCCCGGCCGGATAGAGCGTGAGCTGCGCGCCGCCGAGCTCCACCGGTTTCCGATACTCCAGCGCGCGGAAGCGGCACCGCGTGACGCCGCGCAGGCGCATCATCGCCGCGGTTGAGACGGTGGAAAAGACGTGGTCGTGCCGCTGGACGTGGTCGGCGTGCGCATGCGACACCACGGCGACGCTCCGGGGCGCGTGCGGATCCAGCCACATCGCCGGGCCCGGAAGATGAATCCCCCGGTCGTATCGAACTTGCATTTGCTACTCCGGAGGCATGGTAGCAAACGCATGGACCGGTGTCCACCAGCAGCCGAAAGTACGGGGTTACTGTGCCGGGGAGACGCTGCCGATCACGCGAAGGAATGCCTTATTGAGCTTCGGCCAGTCCGCCTCTGGGCTCTTGCACCATACGTAGACGGCGCGCTCGGTGCCCAGGATCGTCGCCCGGTAGCCGTGGACCTTCCCGACGAAGCCGCCGGCATCGCCGGTGAATTCGGAGACGCGCCCATCGCCAAGACGCGTCTGGAACGCGGTCGGGGGCTGTTCCTCATAGTGCTCCAAGCGCATCTCCACGCCAGCGTGTTCTTTTTTGGCTTCGTGGAGCTTCACGACGGGAGGCTTCCGGGCCTCGGCCACCACCGCGCTGAGCCCGGCGGAGTTGGCGAGACCGGGCGGGAGGTCCATTCCGGAGAGGGGCGATCTGGAGGCGTCGCTCATCAGCGAGCCTTTGAGATCGGATTCGACGTAGATCCGGGCGCCCCCCTTACTGAACTTGGAGGAGCTGGAAACGCCCTGGGCCTCGGCGGAGCTGGAGTTCCAGCCGGTGGGATACTCGCATTGGAAGGTGCTGTCCGCCGACTTGAAGCGCCCGAAGGAGGTGGGCGTCTCCACCGGTGCCGGCTTCAGCCCGGAATAGACGAACAGCGCGCCCCCGAGCAGCGTGCCGACGCACACCGCTGAAAACATTCCGACCTTCGGCCAGGGACTGGCTTCGAACTCCGCTTCCATGCTGATTTCTCCGATTTAATACTGGAAGCATATTCGCACTGCACGCTCCCGTCTCCTCTTTCGTTCCGGGCATGGAAGGCGCCGGCACCGCGCGCGACGCAGGCCCCGGAAACGGGACCCGCGCTCCGTCACCGCTCGCTACGCGCCGGCCGGCGCCGCGAACGTGGTCCGCAGCTCCTGCGTGCGGCCGGTTTCGGCAGCCCGGTAACACGCCTCGATGATCTCGATGACGTGGCGGGCATGCTCGGCCGTGGACACGGTGGGCGTGCCCTCCCGGAGCAGATCGACGAGCTGCATGATGTCCTCGAAGACATGGAACTCCTCGATCGGGTGGCGCTCATTGAAGTGCGGGAGCGCTGCGTTCATGCCGAGGCGGTCGGATGCTTCACGACCCGGGTAGTCGAATGCCTCGCCGTTCAACTGGAACCCGGTGATGTTCCCCTTCAACCCGAAGAAGGTCGGCGTGCCGAACGCGGTGATCAGGTTGCCCGCCGCGGTTCCGTATCCGAACGCGAATACCGCGCTTTCGAAATCGATGAGCATCGCCGTGTTATCGTCGCAGTCGCAGGTGAAGGGCTCGCCGCGGAACTCCCGCTCCTTCACCAGGTTGCCGGAAACCGCCGTCACCCGCCGGGCCGGCCCCAGGATGCCGGTGAGAGCGTGGAGGCCGTACACGGTCATATCGTAGAGGGGTCCCCCACCCGGCTTCCGCCAGTACCACGCCGGGTTGATGTTGGAGAGCACGTCATCTCCCTGGCGCACCCGCTCCTGTTCGTGATAGCTGCCGAAGGCCGCGCCGGTGACCGCCCAGGCGAGCTGGCCGATGGCGCCGTCGCCGATCAGCTTCTTGATCCGCTGCAGGTGCGGTCGGAGCATCTGCCCCGGCGAGGCGACCACCTGCACTCCCGCGGCCGCCGCCCGGGCGATCAGGTCGTCAGCCTCCTCCGTGGTGGTGGTCATCGTCTTGTTGAAGTGGAGGTGCTTGCCGGCGGCGATCGCCTTCAGCCCCTGCTCGTAGTGGAGGCCGATCGGAGTGCCGATCGTGATGGCATCGATGTCCCCCCGACGGAGCATCTCGTCGTAGTCGTCGAAGTGCTGGGGAACGCCGAACCGGTCGGCCGCGGCCGCCGCGCGACCCGGGACCGTGTCGCACACCGCCGCAAGCGTGAGGCGGTCCTGGTAGTCTCCCACGGCGAGGTGGATCAGGGCGCCGCGGATACCGATGCTTCCGGCGCCGAGGACGCCGATGCGGATAGGTGCTGCCATGTTGTTCAGTGCTCTCCTGCTGCGGACGGTGCGCTCGTGCTGCGCGGATCGAGGCCGAAGGTGTGATAGACGTTGCCGTTGGGAACCGCCTGGCCGCGGACCAGAAACTGCCGCCGATCCGGGCGCTCCTGGATGCGGGTACCGGCGGGGACATAGCGGACCGTCAGGGCCGCGCGGCGACGGTCCGAGCGGTTCGGCTCGGAGCCGTGGAACAGCAAGCTGTCATGGAACGACACGTCGCCGCGCCGCATCACCAGATCGACGGCCCGGCGCTCGTCGACCGCGTCCGGCGGCAGCTCGAGCGCGTCGGCCTGAATGAGGTCCGGCCGGCCGCTGAGGCGCTGTCCGAGATCGAGGTGTCCGGCGTGGGATCCCGGGATGACCCGCATGCAGCCGTTCTCCGGAGTCGCATCGTCCAGCGCGATCCAGGCCGTGACGGCAACCTTCGGCTCGACGCGGGGCCAGTAGGGGCCGTCCTGGTGCCAGGCCACCCGGAGGCCGCCCGGCTTCTTGTTCATGATGTGGCTGTACAGGAGCACGAGGTCCGGCCCCAGGAGCGCCTCCACCGCGTCCAGGAGCTTCGCCGCCGTGCACAACTCGTACAGGGGGCGGAAGTGGTAGTGCGCCTCGCGGAGCGGATCGTCGTTCTTATTCGTCCACTCGACGTCGGCATTCGCGCGGAGATAGCCGTCGACCGGCGCAAGCTCCGCTTCCGTAAAAAAGCCGCGGAGCGTCACAAAACCGTCCGCGCGGTAGGCTGCCTGGAAGGTGTCCGGTGTTTTCAGTGTCGGCATGTGCGTTCCCCACCGGGCCGCGCCGGGGGTGCAAGCGATATCGCCGCCTGCTGTCGCGAATCCGGGCCGCCGGTTCGGTTGGTCTCCGTCGGCCGGCTCCCGTTCCGCGGGCAGTGCCGGCTCCGCTGGGGCATCAGGAGCCCATCTGGGTGATCCGTCCGCCCGTTACGGGCAGGTAAGCACCGGTCACGTACCCGGCAAGGTCGCTGAGGAAGAACACGCACCCGTTGCCGATCTCCTCCGCGCTCCCGTGTCGCCGCAGGGGAAGGCTCTCCGCGAACCTGCGGGAGCCCTCGCTCCCGGGGTCCACCTTTTCGTCCGCCATCCAGCCCGGCGCGATCATGTTGACCGTGATCCCCTCCGGTCCCAGCTCCGCGGCGAGGGAGCGGGAAAGCCCCACCATCGCGCCCTTTCCCGCCATGTAGACGGACCACTGCGCCGGGGCCATGTTCCAGAGCTCGGTCACGATGTTGATGATCCGGCCGCCTCCCTGCGCCTGCATCACCGGGCGCGCCGCCCGGACCGTGTTCACCACCGCCCGGCAGCCGAACCCGAAGGCGGTCTCGAAATCATCGTCCGTGGCCTCCGCGAAGGCTCCCTGCTGCTTGCCGGCAATGGCGTTATTAACCACCCCATCGATCCGTCCGTAGCGCGCGACGATCGCGCCCACCATGGACCGCACCGCGCCCTCGTCCCGCACATCCGCTCCGAACGCGGCGGCCGTTCCGCCGGCCCGCTCAATCTCCGCGGCAACGGTCTCCGCCCGATCCGCGCTGGCGGAATAGTTGACGGCTACCGTGGCGCCATGGCGCGCCACCACGCGCGAGATGGCGCCGCCGATTCCCCGCGCCCCGCCGGTGACGAGGACGACCTTCCCTTCCAGCAGCATCGGCTTCTCCCCGCGTTCACAACAATCCGGCAACCGCCGCCCTGGCGACAGGAGCGCTCCGGCCGGGCATACTGAGGCGGCGCATGCTTCGTCGGAGCTTCAAACCATGTCTACCTGCAACCTCGCCGGCGGCCGGCAGTGGGTTCTTCTCCTGGCGGTCGGCTCTCTCCTGCTCTCGCTGGTCGGCTGCAGTCACACCCTCACGCTTCAGGTCCGCAACGATTACGCCTTTCCCATCCAGGTCTACCAGACCTTCGTGGATACCGCCGGAAAGCGTCAGACGGTGCTCATCGGACGCCTCGAGCCGCACCAGTCCGGGAAGTTCCCCGGCGCGCTCAAGCCGGGGGAGAAGATCTACCACCTGAAGTTCCGCGACACGCACGACCGGCTACTCGGCGATGTCGTGACAACAGGAGCCAGCCTCGAGAAGAAGCTGGACTGGCGCGGAACCTGGACGGTGAGCGCGAGCCCGGGGAGCGCGCCGGCGACCGTGCGCTGAGTCCATGCCGAATCAGCGCAGCGGGCTCTTCACAACCGGCGATTCTTACGGATGCGCCACGGGGCCGTGAGACGGGCCGCGACGACCCGGCACCCGATCGCCACGGCCGCCAGCGCCCGGAGCTATCCGGCCGGACCGGCTCCAGCGAAGTCCCGCGCTGCCTGCGCTCCCAGTGCGCGAAGTGTCACCTCCCATCGCCAGGGGGCGGTGGGAGGTGGGGACGGTTCGAGAAGCGCCGGCGAGGGAGGCGGCGGTGGCCGCCGGCGTATCAATCCCGGGGAAGGACCATGTAAAAGGGCGAGGAAGCACACCGATGGTGCGCTCCCTCGCCGGCTGGACTTCGCGGCCGCCGCACGGGCAGGGGCCCGCGTGCCGGGCTCCGGCTACACCTTCGGCTCCCAGCCCGGGCGGTATTCGCGGCGCCAGAGCGCGTGCGCCTCGTGGTCATTCTGGATGTGTCCGTTCTGCGGGTCGATATTGAGGACGTGACCCGTCCGCCAGGCGATGTTGCCGAGGTGGCAGAGAAGGGTACTCTTGACGCCCTCTTCCACGTCCGCGTGCGGGCGCGCTCCCGTCTTCACGCACTCGATGAAGTTCTCGAAGTGCGGAACGTCGCTGCCGGAGCCGTTCACCTTTCGGACCTCCTTACCGTTGGCGTCGAGCACCCGGACGTTCCCGTCACTCATCACCATCGTGCCGTTCTCGCCGTAGAAGGCGATGCCGAACATCGAGTCCTCGAAGCCCCGCTTGCTCCAGCTCCGGCCTTCCCAGGTGATGAATCGGTCACCGAAGTCATAGGTGGTGATCATCGTGTCCGGCGTCTCCTGATCGTCATCATGCCGGTACTTGCCGCCGCCCGCGGTGACGCGGTGCGGATAATCGACGCCGAGCCCCCACCGGCACACGTCCAGCGAGTGGATGCCGTTGTTGCCCAGCTCTCCCGTGCCCCAGTGCCAGAACCAGTGCC
>CAYQDT010000022.1:0-2230 GCA_964416225.1 uncultured bacterium | reverse complement strand
CCGCTCCTGGTTACGGGAGAAAGCTTGCATGCTGTAGTCGAGATAGCCCGGCACCGGTGCCGGCTTGCCATGTCCGATTGACGGCCGGGCATTGTTGTACCAGCCGCGGGCGAAGAGGACGCGGCCGATCTCGCCGTCCTTGAGCTTCTGGATGGCGTCCATGAGCGAGGGCATGCTGCGCCGCTGGGTGCCGATCTGCACCACCCGGCGGTGCTTCCGGGCCGCCTGAACCGCCCATTCCCCTTCTTGCGCGTTGTGACTGGCCGGTTTTTCGCAATACACGTGCTTTCCGGCATTCACGGCCATGATCGTAGCCGGGGCATGCCAGTGATCCGGCGCCGCGATGATCAGCCCGTCCACACCCGGATCGTCCAGGATTCGGCGGAAGTCCTTGACTGTTTTCGGCGTCGTCATCTGGTGCTTGCCGACGGCCGCGAGCCCCTTGGCGATGGCGCGGTCATCGACGTCGCAGACGTAGGCAATCTCCGCCTCCCCGGTGCCTGCGAAGCCCGCGGCGACCCCCGAGCCGCGGCCGTTCACGCCCATCACGCCCAGCACCAACCGCTCGTTGGCCCCCACCGCCCGCCGTGCCCCTCCGGTCTCGGCCGCGAGCGCCGCTCCGGTGAGCGCCGCTCCGCCCAACAGTTCTCGACGATTCATCCTGAGTTCTCCCCTCACCGAACGGTGCGCAGTTCGTTCCAGCGGGCTGATTCGGCGTGGGGGGTGGTTGCACCTGCCGGAACATGCCGGCGGCGCAGAGGAACCCGCCCCGCCGATGGACAAGCACCATGCGGCGCCGGTGCGCAAGGATGCTGGCCGCGCGCCGGGTTACCGCGGAAACGCCCCGTAGGCGCCGGCCGCGCCGGCGGAATGTGGACCGAAGTGATGAACGTGAACTCTCCTGTGAATCGAATGCGCGGCTCCCTCCCCAAGGTCGGGATTCGCCCCACCATCGACGGCCGCTACGGCGGCATCCGGGAGTCGCTGGAGGGCCCCACCATCGCAATGGCCCGCGCGACCGCCGAGCTGATCCAGCGTGAGGTCCGGCACGCGTCCGGCGAGCCGGTCGAGGTGGTGATTGCGGATACCTGCATCGGCGCCGTGTCCGAGGCCGCCCGGTGTGCCGAGCAGTTCGAGCGTGCCGGCGTGGGCGTGTCGCTCACCGTGACGCCGTGCTGGTGCTACGGCTCCGAGACGATGGACATGGACCCGCTCCGCCCCAAGGCCATCTGGGGCTTCAACGGCACGGAGCGTCCCGGCGCGGTCTACCTGGCGGCCACGCTGGCCGGACACAACCAGAAAGGACTGCCGGCATTCGGGATCTACGGCCGTGATGTGCAGGATATGGGAGACACGGCGATCCCGCCGGACGTGGCCGAAAAACTGCTCCGGTTTGCGCGCGCGGGGCTCACGGTGGCGACGATGCGCGGCACCTCCTACCTGGCGATGGGCGGCGTCTCCATGGGGATTGCCGGGTCGATCGTCGATCAGGAGTTCTTCCAGGATTACCTGGGAATGCGCTCGGAGACGGTCGATATGTCGGAGTTCATCCGGCGGATGGACCGCGAGATCTATGACCGGGAAGAATATGCGCGCGCGCTGGGATGGGTCCGCGAGCATTGCCCGGAGGGTAAGGACTGGAACCAGCCGGAGAAGCAGCGCAGCCGTGAGCAGAAAGACCGTGACTGGGAAGTCTGCGTCAAGATGGCGCTGATCGCCCGCGACCTGATGGTGGGCAATTCGAAGCTGGCGGACCTGGGCTTCCCGGAGGAGGCGGGCGGCCACAACGCGCTCGCGGGCGGGTTTCAGGGCCAGCGCCAGTGGACGGACCACTCTCCCAATGGCGACTTCCTGGAGGCGATCCTGAACACCTCGTGGGATTGGAACGGCATTCGGCAGCCGTATATCGTCGCGACGGAGAACGACTCCCTGAACGGCGCCTCGATGCTCCTCGGGCATCTGCTCACGGGCACCGCGCAGCTCTTCGCCGACGTGCGCACCTTCTGGAGCCCGGAGGCGGTCCGGCGCGTCACCGGGCATCACCTCACCGGGCGCGCCGCCGGCGGCGTCCTCCACCTGATCAACTCCGGGCCCGCCGCTCTGGACTGGACCGGGGAGCAGCGCCGCGAGGGGCAGCCGGCACTGAAGCCGTATTGGGAAGTCACGCCGGAGGACGCGAAGGCCTGTCTGGAAGCCACCCGGTGGTGTCCGTCAATGGTGGAGTATTTCC
>CAYQDT010000021.1:0-12689 GCA_964416225.1 uncultured bacterium | reverse complement strand
CCTTCGGGCCATTCGTCGCGGTCCAGGTAGAGCAGCGTCTGGCCGCGCACCGGCAGCGCGCCGCCCTCGTCCCGCAGGTCGCGCGGATCGAAGAAGGCGAGCGCGGGTTCGGTCGCCACGATCTTCACCTGGTGGCCGGCCGCCCGGAGCTCCTGGAGCAGCGGCGGCGTTTTCACGGCCGCCACGGAGCCGGTCACGCCCAGGATAATCCGCGCCATGTTCTCCACCCCCATCGCGGTCCGGAAAGCCGGCTCCCCGCGCTTACCAGGAGTTTAACCGCCCGCGCCGGGAGACGGCCGGGAACGGAGGACGGCTCCGTCACGGCGCCGTGAGGGGGCCGAAGATCGCCAGGCGGGTATTCGTGCCTACATAGACGCGGCCGTTGGCCACCATCGGGACGGCGAATTTGACGACCGAATCGAGGCCGTCTCGGCCGCCGTTCTGATTGCTGTTGTACAGCTCGGTGGAGATCCGGCCGGCGTCGAAGGCGTGCAGCGCGCCCGTGCTCTGGCTGATGGTCCAGACGACCCCCGTTCCGGCGGCGGCCCCATTGCTGGAGATCACCGGAGTGGCCGGCCGGTAGCCCATCCGCACGGCGGTGCCGGGGCCCCGCACCAGGGTGATTCTGCCGTTCCGCTGACGGACCTGGAGCTGCACCAGCGGGCCGCCCACTCCGCTCGCATACAGGAAGTGCCCGCCGGTGCTGGCCCAGTAGCCCGGCGTGGAGAAGAAGCCGTCGCCGAAGCCGGGGATCTCCTGGAGAGCGTGGTCCCTGGCGCGGAAGTTCCGGCGACCGGTGAAGCCGCCCAGCGCGTCCCGGTCCAGCAGACGCAGGATGGCATCTTTTCCCCCGGCCGCCGCGAGGTGCAGCGTCTTGCGCCCGGCCGTCTCACTGAACAGCATGGCCCCGCCGGAGCCGAGGTCTCCGTCCACGGCGTCGAGCTGCACCTGGTTGCTCGGCGAGAAGTAGTCGGCGCTCGTCCCGCCGAAAAGCAGCCTGGCGCCGCCCTCCGTGGTGAGCTTCACGAAGCTGTTCCCGACGAGCGGCTTCCCGAGGTCGACCTCCATCGGCCCGTTTCCGGTGATGAAGTAGAGGTTGCCGCTCTCATCACTGGCCGGGGCGGCGCCGCTCATCCAGATCCCGGCGGCGGCTTCCCGGCTGCCCGATGCGAGGGGGCTGGCGCACCAGGCCCGCGGCGCCGCCGCGGGGTTCGCGGTGTCGTAGGCCAGCACCCAGCCGTGGTAGCCGTTCAGGCGGATGTCGCAGTGGGAGGCGAGGGCGGCGTAGACCCGTCCGTTGCGCAGCACCAGCCCGCAGCGGCAGAACTGGAGGGCGTTGTCCAGAGAGACGGCCCCGCCGTCCAGGGCCGGCACCGAGGCCGCCAGCGCCGCCCCCCACCCGGGAACGGGCGCTCCCGTCCGGGCGTCCAGCGCGAAGATCCGGTTGACCTGGGTGTCGTTCTCCAGCAGCTTCGCAACCACATACAGGGTGCCGGAGTCCGGGTCCAGCACCGGCGTGGCGGTGATGCCGATCTCCGGAGTGAGGAGCCCGCAGCCGGTCCGATCGCTGGGCACGCTGACTCCGAGGCTCCGCTGCCAGACCGGCCCGGGGTCCCCGGCGTCCGCGTCGAAGGCGTACACCGTGTTGTGCTCGGTCGCCACGAAGACCAGGTTCCGGGTCCCGGCCGGGGTGAGCACGTTCCGGAGGTAGAGCGGCTGGGCGTATACCTGTCCGTCGACCGGGTATTCGCGGAGCTTGCCGAACCGGCCGCGATTGACGGCGGACGGGATCAGCGCGGCTTCACGGGGATTCCAGCCGGTATTTCCGGCATCGAAGCCCCACTTCGGCCAGGCGGAGAGCACCGGCGCGGCCGGCGCGGCGGCCCGCCCGAGGGGAGCGGCGGCGATCCACCCCGCCGCGGCGAGGGCGGCGAGGGCGGCGGTGCGGAGGCGGCGGTTGGACATACGGCGGGTCCGGCTGCAAAAAAGCGGTGGGACGGAAGTGCGGGCTCAGCCCACTGTTCTTCCGTTCCACCGCGGTTCCATTCCCGCCGGCCGTGCCGCCGGCCGAGATCCGGTCCGGCCGGGATCGATTACACGTCCAGGTCCTTCACGTCGCGGGCGTGCGCCTCGATGAAGGCGCGCCGCGGCTCGACCTTATCGCCGAGGAGGAGACTGAACGTGCGGTCGGCCTCCACGCCGTCATCCACGGTGACGGACATCAGCTTCCGCTTGTCCATGGCCATGGTCGTGTCCGCCAGCTCATCCGCGTTCATTTCACCAAGACCCTTGAACCGCTGGACGTGCGGGTTGCGGCCCCGGAACTCCTTCGAGCGGGATTCCAGCTCCTGATCGTCCCAGGCGTAGGCGGTGTTCTTCCCGGCGGTGAGCTTGTAGAGCGGCGGCCGCGCCAGGTAGATGTAGCCCCCGTCCACGAGCGGCTTCATGTACCGGTAGAAGAAGTTGAGCAGCAGCGTCCGGATGTGCGCGCCGTCCACGTCCGCATCGGTCATGATGATGATCCGGTGGTAGCGGAGGCGGCTCAGATCGAAGTTGCTGTTCTTCTTCTCGGGCTCGTCGTCGAGATCCGCGCCGTTGCCGTTCCCGTTTCCATTCCCGTTGGCTCCATTGGAATCTTTGATGTCGATTCCGGTTGCCAGCGCGGTGATCAGGGAGCGGATCTCCTCGTTATCGAGCGCGCGGTCCAGGCGGGCCTTCTCCACGCAGAGCGGTTTGCCCCGGAGGGGGAGGATTGCCTGGGTGCGCCGGTCTCGCCCGATCTGCGCGGAGCCGCCGGCCGAGTCACCCTCAACCAGGAACAGCTCGCACTTGGAGGGGTCCTTCTCGATGCAGTCCTTCAGCTTGCCCGGCAGCCCACCGCCGTCCAGCGCGTTGGCTCGCTTGATGGCGTCCGCCGCCTTCCGGGCCGCCTCCCGCGCCTTGGCCGCGGTGAAGGCCTTGTCGATGATCCGCCTCGCCGCGTTGGGAGTCTGCTCCAGGAACTCCGTGAGCCCCTCGCCGGAGATCGAGTTGACGATCCCCTGCAGCTCCGGGTTGCCGAGCCGCCCCTTCGTCTGCCCTTCGAACTGCGGGTTCCGGAGCTTCACGGCCACGACGGCGCAGAGCCCTTCCAGCACGTCGTCCCCGGTGAAGTTGTTGTCCTTCTCCTTCAGCACGCCGGACTTGCGCGCGTACTGGTTCAGCACGCGGGTCAGTGCCGTCCGGAAGCCGGACACGTGGAAGCCGCCCTCGGCCGTCTTGATGTTGTTGGCGAAGCTCAGGATGTTGTCCTGATAGCTGTCGTTGTACTGGAAGGCGACCTGGACCTCAACGGGACCGCTCTCCTCCTCGCGCTCCTTCTGGATCAGCACCGGCTTGTGGAGCGGTTCCCGGCTGCTGTTCAGGTGCTCCACGAACGCGACCAGGCCGCCCTCGTGCAGGAAGATGTAGCTCTCGCCCTTCGCCTCGTTGTTGAAAGTGAGGCGCACGCCCGGGGTGAGGTAGGAGAGATCCCGCAGCCGGCCGGTGATCAGCTCCTCGTGGTAATCCGTCTTGGGGAAGATCTGCGGGTCGGCCAGCCACCGGACCGTGGTGCCCGTGTCTTCCGGGGTGGTCTTGCCGATCACGGTCAGCTCCGTCATCGGGATGCCGCGCTCGAACCGCTGGTGGTAGATCTTGCCGTTGCGGCGGACGGTGACTTCCAGCCACACCGCCAGGGCATTGACGCAGGAGACGCCGACCCCGTGGAGCCCGCCCGAAAACTTGTAGTTCTTCCCCTCGAACTTGCCGCCGGCGTGCAGCACCGTCAGCGCGAGGGTAACGCCCGGAATGCCCTCTTCCGGATGGACGTCGACCGGAATCCCGCGGCCGTCGTCCCGCACCGAGAGGCTGTTGTCCGTGTGGAGCGTGACATCGATGTTCCGGGCATGGCCGCCCATCGCCTCATCGATGCTGTTGTCGACCACCTCGACCAGCAGGTGATGCAGTCCGCGGACGTCCGTGTTGCCAATGTACATGGCGGGGCGATGCCGAACCGCTTCCAGTCCCTTGAGCACCGTGATCTGCGCCGCGCCGTATTCCGCTTTTGCCATAAAGAACCCTTCCAGACGCCGTTATCGAGAACGTGCGATCATACCACATTCGTGCCTGGCAGTCAAGCCTTGGCAGGCGTAAAACGGGAGCAATTGTTTGCCGGTTTCCGCCCCATCGCGGCTCGTCCCGACCGGCCTCTCAAGCCGGTCGACCGCCGCCCGAGCGGCGCCTCCACTTCCTATTATCGGTTGTTTGCCGGGTCCATGGCGGAGAGGTGTGCCGGGCGCGGGACAGGGTGCGCTCCGACGGCGTGCTCAAAGCCCGCCCCCCGCCGCTGCCGCGAGCTGTGTGCCGGGCGGGCCCGAGCGGCGGCGGTGGAGAAAAGGCCCCGGCGGGCATCGGCTGCCGGTCCACGAAGGGCTGGAGCCCGGCGGTGATGGTTGGCGCAACGGCGCGGGACTCGGCCGCCGGAGCGGGAGCACACCGGAGGGGGCGGGGTGGTGAGACCGGCGCCCTCCGCGCCTCCCGGCAGCGCGCGCTCGTCCGCGGGACGCGGGCCCAGGTGCCGGAGCGTCGGACGGCCGTTAACCCGGCGTTTAGAAGTCTTTAAGGGGGCGTTCAGCTGGCCGCACCCATAATCGGCTGGCTTGCAGTTCGGCAGGCCCAGCGCAAGCCCAGCGCTGGTATTCCAGGAGTCATCCGTGAATAACCGCACCCGCACGTTTCTCCTCACCGGGGCCGCCCTGGCCGCCCTGCCACTTTCGAATTTCGCCCGCCGGGCCGACGCCCAGAACGGGGCCGGAAGCAGCAAGCACGTGCTGCTCATCAGCGTCGATGGTCTGCACGCGCTCGATCTCGCGCGCTACGTCCGCACTCATCCGGGCTCGGCGATGGCCAGGCTCAGCCAGACCGGAACCACGTACACCCAGGCGAGCTGCTCGCGCCCGTCCGACTCCTTTCCGGGCCTGCTGGCGCTGGTGACGGGTGGATCGCCGAACTCCACGGGGGTCTGGTACGACGCCTCGTACGACCGCACCCTCTTGCCGCCGACCGCCGCGGGCGGGGGCACCGTGTCCGGGACGCCGGTGGTGTACGACGAGTCGATCGATAAGGACTCGTCGCAAATCGATGGTGGGGGCGGGATCGACCCGACCGCGCTGCCGCGCGACCCGAAGAGCGGCCAGCCCGTCTACCCGCACAGCTACCTCCGGGTGAACACGATCTTTGAAGTGGCGAAGAGCGCGCACCTGCATACCGCCTGGTGCGACAAGCATCCGGCGTATGACCTGGTGAACGGTCCCTCCGGCGCGGGCGTGGATGACCTGTATACCCCGGAGATCGCGGCGCCGATCGTTCCGCTGGGGGGCGGCCCGGCGGTGGATCCCGCTACCGCGCTGCGTGGAGTGGAGGCGAACGACGAGCTCAAGGTGGCGGCGGTGCTGAACGAGATCGACGGGAAGGACCACACCGGCACCCGCACGGTGGGCGTTCCCGCGGTTTTCGGGATGAACTTCCAGTCCGTCAGCGTGGGTGAGAAGGTGGCGAAGGATGCCCTCGACGGCCGCCCGGGCGGCTATCTGGACGGCAGCGGAACGCCGACCCCGCTGCTGAGCGACGCGCTCGACTACGTGGACAGCCGGCTCGGCCGGATGGTGCAGGAGCTCACCGCGAAGAATCTGCTCCGCTCCACCGTGGTCATCCTCACCGCCAAGCACGGACAGGCGCCCATGGATATCCAGAACCTGCAGAAGATCGGCAACCCGATCGATCCGGCGGCGGGCGGGGCCCTCATTCAGGACGCGTCGGACGACGTGGCCCTGCTCTGGCTGAACCACGCCGGCTTCACCGCGGACGAAGTGCGGGCCGAGACGGAGAGCGTTGTCGGCAGCCTGCGCTCCGCGAACGGCTCCGCCGGCGACCTCGGCATCGCCGAGCTGCTCTCCGGTGACAGCCTCAAGCTGCGCTTCAATGATCCGCTCGAGGATCCGCGCGTGCCGGATGTGATCGTCCTTCCGAAGCTCGGTGTGATCTACACGCACAGCGGAAAGAAGATCGCGGAGCACGGCGGCTTCAGCACCCAGGACACCAACGTGGCGCTGCTGATCTCCAACCCCTCCTTCGGACGGGGGGCGGTGGAGAAGGCGCCGGTGCAGACGACGCAGGTTGCCCCGACCATCGTCCAGCTCCTCGGTCTCAACCCGAGCGCTCTTCAGGCGGTTCGGCTGGAGCACACCGAGCCGCTGCCGGGTCTGAGCGGGCACGCGAGCCATAAATAGCGCCCGCCTGGTAGTGGCGCCGGACCGGCCCCGTTCCGCTGCACCGCGGGGCGGGGCCTGCGTTCTCAGTGGGCGTCCGGCGTCGCTGCGGCGCGGGCCGTCCTCCAGCCCCACTCGCGGCGCCGGCCCGGGCGGCAAGGCGCGGTGTGCTCCAGAATCCCGAGGTCCATGGAGATCTACGGGCACCGGCTCCGCCGGGTGCGGCAGGGAGCGGCGGACGGCGCGGCGGATCTCGAAGGAGCCGGCTTCGGCGGCGAAACGGGCAGCCGGGAGCGCCGGTAACGGCGACTCGCCGCGTGATGGCCGTCAGGACCAGAAATCGCGGAAGCGGGAACCGGTAACGGCGCCCGCTTTTCGTGCCTGTTTTCGGATGATGGTGGATGCCGCAGGCCGGGATCGAACCGGCGACACACGGATTTTCAGTCCGTTGCTCTACCGACTGAGCTACCGCGGCAGGTGGAGACAGGCGAAATTATAAGCGGCGCTTCCCCCCGAGTCAAGGGACCACATGCCGGAAAAACGCGGCGGCGGGCGCGGCGCGGCCAGCGCCCGGCAAGGGAGCCGCGGTGAAGCCGGCGAACGTCATGCCGGCCCGAGCTGCGGCGCGCGGGTGGCGGCCCCATGGTGCTGCGCCCACGGCGGCGGGGGAGCCCGGACGCGCGGTCGCTGCGGCCGGTGGGAGACGGGACCGGTTTCCGGCCCGGCGCTCTTCCGGTCTCGTTTCCGGGGCCCCGGTTTGGCGCTCCGTGTTCGGGTCCCGTTTTCTCCGGGACCGCCCGCCCGCTCGGAACCCGCCTTCCGGCCCGCGCGCCGCCGGTCCATCCGTCGTATGCTCCCGGTAAGGGCGAGCTCCGTCGCCCCGAAGTCCGCCCCGATCGCGCCGAGAAACGGAAGAGAGAGCCGCATGTCCGCCGTAATGGAGAAGCCCCGCCCCTTCACCCTGCGGGACCAGCTCTACGTCTCCTGCCTCTGGTTCGCCTACAACGTCATGTGGGGCGCGCTCCTCGGGATCGTCATCCCGAGTCAGGTCGCCGCCATCGTGGGAGACGCCTCCAAAGAGAAGTGGATGGGGATGATCCTCGGGATCGGCGCCCTCGTGGCGCTGATCGTCACCCCGATCTCCGGTGCGCTGTCGGACCGGTCCCGCAGTCCGATCGGCCGGCGGAAGCCGTTCCTCCTGGGGGGGATCCTGGTGAACGGCGCGTTCCTGTTTGCGATGGCGCTGTTCGGCAAGGGCGGCAGCCTGCCGCTCTTCGTACTGGTCTTCGTCGGCGTCCAGTTCGGGTGCAACTGGTGGGGAGGCCCCTATGCCGGCCTCATCCCGGACGTGGTCCCGGCGGACCAGGTGGGGCGAGCGAGCGGGATGCAGGCCTTCATGACCGCCACCGGCTTCCTGGTCGGCGCGCTGGCCGCGGGGCAGATCATTCGTCCCGGCTTCTACTGGCCGGTGTACCTGCTGGTCGCCGTGCTGCTCTTCGCGATGCTCGGGGCCACCTGGGCCGGCGTGCGGGAGCGGCCCAACATGCGGGAGCAGCCGCCGTTCCGGCTGGGAGCCTTCCTGCGCTCCTTCTGGCTGGATCCGGAGACCCACCGGGATTTCTACTGGGTGCTGGTCACCCGCATGCTGGTGACGATGGGCAGCTACTCCATCTTCGGGTTCTTCCAGTTCTACCTGGGAGACATCATCCGGATGCCGAACCCCGCGCAGGCCTCCAGTTACCTGCTCGGCGCGATTATGGGATTCGGGATCCCCACCAGCATCATCGCGGGCTACCTTTCGGACCGCTTCGGCCGGAAGCCGCTGGTGTACGCCAGCGGCGGGATGATGGCGCTGGTGTGCGCGGTGTATGTCGCTCTCTCCTTCCACCCCCTCTGGTGGGCAACCCTGGCCGCCGGGGCTCTGTTCGGCATCGGAAACGGGGCCTACCAGGCGGTCGACTGGGCCCTCGCGGTGGATACCCTTCCCGGAGGCGAGGACGCGGCGAAGGACATGGGGATCTGGCACGTGGCGCTCGTGCTGCCGCAGGTGCTGGCGCCGGTGATCTCCGGGTTCGTCCTGAGCCATTTCAAGAGCCACGGGCAGCTCCTGCTCGGTTACACGCTGGTCTTCGGCATTGCGGCCATGTGGTTCTTGCTCGGCACGGTCTTCGTGCGCCAGATCCGCGGCGTGCGCTAGCCGCCCCCTCCCTCCGGCGATCAAAGGGGGATTCCGAACGTTCCGGCCCGCGGCTCGCCCGGAACCGGATTCCTGGAACGGCTTCCGGGCGAGGCAGGACGCCCCAACACGCGGCTCCCGACCCGGAAAGCGCCCGCACCGGCAGTTCGCACCGGCACCCGTGGCCGCTTGTGCAGGCCCCGGCTTCCGCGCCCTTTCACCCGCTTCCGCGTTCCGCCCCCTCTCGGCGCTCCGAGCTGCGCGGGCGTGCGCAGCCACGGTTTTGTGGCTGATGGGAGACCTGGTCACGCTCCGGTCTGGTTCGCGGAACGGTCTGCATTGCGGAATCCGTTTGCGGGGAGCGGCGGGGGAGTGATCCAAATCCGCTGCCGCTGTAGCGGGATCGCAACGTACCCGCCACGGGATGACTGGAAGATATACCGCTATCTCCGGCGACAATATATCCGGTCGGTAATCAAGCGTTCACCGGGCGGAAGCGCCGTGGCAATGCACAGCAACTTCAAGCAGATCATCGCAGTCGCGGTCGCCGCGGCGGCAGCGTTCCTTCCGATGCTCCCCGCGCGGGCGCAGGCGGTGGCCACGGGTGCGGCCCTGGCCGGGGCGCCCGGCGTGGTGGTGCGGCGCGTGGTGATGAAGGACGCTGCCGCCGCGGAGCAGTTCAAGCTCAAGCTGGAGAGCATGAAGGCCACCGGCCTCTTCCGGGATCTCATTCCCGGCGCGGTTCCGGCCAACCCGAACAACATCATCGAGATCTCGTTTCTCGCCAGCGGCAACTATCTGCTTGTGGTGGGGAAGGCGTCGTGGGTCGATGCGAACATCGACTCGATCCGGCTGATGGCGTACCTCTTCGAGCGGCCGCGCGCGCACCTGCAGCTCAATCTGCGGGTGGTGCAGCTCACGGGCCCGGCCAATACCGAAGTGATCCAGATGACGGAGACCGTCCGGGCACTGGTCGACGCGCAGCGGGATGAGGTGGTGCGCACGCTCAGTGATCTGGACGAGTACCTCACGCGGCGGATGGCCGCGCGAGACGGCAGCGACCGGGGCCTCCTGCAGGCCGCCCAGGAGCTGTTTCCCACGCTCGGCACGGGCGACCGCCCCATGACGATGCCGGAGATCCTGCTCCTCCTCATGCTGGACCGCTCCTCGCCGGCTCCCAAGGGGCACCTGTCGGCGCTGGACGCGGCGGATAATTCGGAGGGAGCCCTCCTGGACCTCCCGCGGATGCTGGCGGCCGCGGCGCGGGATCCGCACTCCGAGGACGCGGCGGTGGTGCGGGAGATCGCCGGACCCCTGGCCGAGTGGAAGAAGGCGGTCACCGCGGCCCGGGACTGGTGCGCCACCGAGGCGGAGGCCCTGAAGAAGAGCAAGGACAGCGGCGCCCTGAAGGCGTTCCGGGGCACGCTCGAAAGCGGCAGCGTGCCGATTCCGAGCTGGCTGGCCCGGCGCCTCCTCCGCTCGCTCGACCTGACGGAGCGGCTCTACCCGACGCTGGCGCGGCGCCACACGGAGGAAAGCCTCCGGGAGCTGCAGCGCCGCTTTGCCGGGGCGCTGGACCGCGCCGCCAAGATCGAAGCCGCGCTGGCCGCCGGTACGGAGCCGGCCCCCGCGGCGAAGAAGGAGCGCGCTGATCAGCCGGCGGCGCCCACCGCCGCTTCCATGGCGATGAACCACCTCGGCCACAACCTGGTGGAGCTCAAGACCGTGGCCGAGGAGCTGGTCCCCTCCCCGCTCGCGCTGTTCGACGCGGTGGCCGCCACCGCGGACAATGCCGCGCCGACGCCCCAGCAGGTCGTCACGATGCTCAAGGAGTACACCGTGGAGCGGCGGAAGCTGGACCTGCGCCTGGCGGACGATGCTCCGGCCGCCGCCGCGAAGGACCCCGCCCATGCGGTGAACTATTCCCGGCTCCAGGCGCTGGAGGCCAGCCTCAACCTCTGGCTCCGCCGCGTGAGCGAAGGCATGGCGCGCGCCCTGGACTCCCAGTTCTACAGCCGCTATGCGGACGAGCTGCGGCTCCTGGCCAACAAGCAGCTCGGCAAGAGCTCCAGCCGGGACATCCTCTCGGTGACGCACATCGACCAGGTGCCGGACCTCACCCGGGATCTGCTCCTGGCCGATACCGGGGTCAACCTGTTCGTCTCCAACAGCATCTCGATGCAGTTCGCCCCGGAGACCACCAACTCCGTTTCGGCGAACGTCCAGTCGCCGCTGCCCTCCAAGCTGAGCCTGCTGGAGCGGGTGCAGCAGGCCGAGCAGGCCACGCGGTCGCTGAGCGCGCTGAACCAGGCGTTCGGCATCAGCGGCGAGGGCATCGTCAAGGCGCTCCTCGCCGGCGGACAGGCGGTGCCGGTGCAGTCCGGCGTGAATCTCTCCGCGAGCCCGACCATCGGCTTCGACGCCAGCTCCGTCACCCTTTCGCTCACGGCCAGCCAGACCCTCTCCCCGGGGAACGAGAAGGTGGCGGACCGCGTGACGAACCATAGCATCAACAACGCCACGGTGAACGCGCTTTCCTACGAGCCGATGGTGCTCTCCACCCTGGCAAGCAACACCAGCTACTTCGAGAAGGTTGGCGGTATCCCCGGCATCCGCAAGATTCCGGGGATCAGCAGCATCCTCAAGGACATCCCGCTGGCCCCCTTCAAGGAGGGGAAGCGCCAGAAGGGGCTGTATCAGAGCAGCGTGCTGATCCTGGAGCCGGTGGTCATCCCGACCATCGAGGACCTGGTCCGCTTCCACGCGGGCTGGCGGGATGTTCCGCCGGAAGTGCCGGCCCCCGCCGCCGCGCAGGCCGCGGTGCCCACCGCGGATACCGGCGTGCCGAAGCCCGGGCAGGGTCCGATCGTGACCGTGAAGCCGAACTGATGGCGGTGGTCGCCGCCAGTCCGCTCCGGAGACGCGGACGAGTGGGGCGGGTGGGGGACGGCACCGCCCGCGGAGGCGGAACCGCGGTGGAGGTGTAACCCGATCCGCCCCGGCGGCTTCTAATCGGGCGAACGGGGCGCGGCCGCGCCCCGCCCGCTTGAGGTGCCGCCGTACTCCGTCGTCCCGCTTCCCAACCTGCCGGTCTGGCGCTCGCCGCCCTGCTCCTCGTCGCGGCCGCTCCCACTTGCGCAAGGTTCGCGGCGATCGCGGAGCCGGTTCCGGTGGCGCGGCTCGTCGAGAACGTCGGCCGGTACGTGCGCGCGCACCCGGAGGAGGCGCGCGGCCACTACACGCTCGGCCGCATCCACAGCCTGGCCTTCGCGCGGGAGACGCCGGAGGTTGCGGTGGTCATCCGCCGCGTCGGAGGCGGCGACCCGCAACCGCTGCCGACCTTTCCGCCGTATGAGAGCGTGCTGACCCCGCGCGCCTCGAAGGGCGACGCCCTCGCTCCGGCCTCCCGGGAGCACCTGGCGAGCTCGCTGCGGGAGTACTCGGAAGCCACCCGCCTGGCTCCGAAGGAAGGGCTGTACTGGATGGGCCTCGGCTGGATGCTGGAGCAGGGCGCCCCCTTCGCGGGGCAGGTCGCTCTCCCGCCCTCCGTTTCATCCGTCGTGCCGGGGGTTCTTCCCCCCACGCCGCTCCCCGCCGCTCCGGGGACACGCCAGCTTCCGGGCCCGGCGCGCTGGCGAGCCGCCGCCTTGGAGGCCTACCGGCGGGCGTACCGGCTCACGCGCGACGCGGAGCTGCGGCTCCCGGACTTCGGACCGCGGGCGGATTTTAGTGTCTCCCTGGAGGCCGCCGAGGGGCTCCTCCGGCTGCTCCCCGCGGACCCGAACAGCCCGGCGGTGCGCGCGGAGCGGGACGACCTCCGCACGACCGTGGCGAAGCTCCGGAGCAAGCCGCGCGCGGTGACGCCGATCCTCTTCACCCTCTCGGGAGGCGGCTCGCTCGAGGAGCTGCTGGACCCCCGCTCGACAGTCCGGTTCGACCTGGCCGGCAAGGGCCGCCGGGAGCGGTGGCCGTGGGTGCGTCCGGACACCTGCATCCTGGTCTGGGACCCGGAGCACACGGGCCGGATCCGCTCCGGCCGGCAGTTGTTCGGCTCTTTTACCTGGTCCATGTTCTGGAGCGACGGCTATGAGCCGCTGGCCGCGCTGGATGACGACGGGGACGGATTCCTGACCGGGCCGGAGCTGGCGGGGCTCGCGGTGTGGCGGGACCGGAACGGCAATGGCGTCTCGGATCCCGGCGAGGTCCGCCCCCTCTCCGATTTCGGG
>CAYQDT010000020.1:6994-12720 GCA_964416225.1 uncultured bacterium | reverse complement strand
CAACATCGGCGTCTTCGACCGGAGCGCGCCTCTCCCGTTCATCGGCTACCTCGACCAGTCCGACGGCACCGGCTGGATGGCGATGTTCTGCCTCAACATGCTCGCGATCGCGCTGGATCTGGCCAGCCTGGACCCGACCTACGAGGACCTGGCGGCGAAGTTCCTGGAGCACTTCTTCTACATCGCACACGCGATGAACGATCGGGCCGCCGCCCGCGGTGACGATGGAATCGATCTCTGGGACGAAGAGGACGGCTTCTATTATGACGTGCTCCACTTCGGAGACGGGAGGCACTGCTTCCTGCGGCTGCGGTCCATCGTCGGGCTGATCCCCCTGCTGGCGGTCGAAACGCTGGATGAGGACTTGCTGGAGCGGCTGCCACTTTTCAAGTCCCGGCTGGAGTGGTTCGTCAAGAACCGTCCCGACATGATCCAGGATCTCTCACCGGTGACCCGCGTGGGCAGCACCAAACGTCGCCTGCTCTCCGCCGTGAGCCCGGCGAGGCTCCGCTGCATTCTGACGCGAATGCTGGACGAACGAGAGTTTCTCTCGCCCTACGGGATCCGCTCACTGTCTCGACACTACCTGGATCAGCCGTTCGAATTCCAGTTGAACGGAAGCAGCTTTACGGTACGGTACGAGCCGGCTGAATCCACCACGAGCCTCTTCGGCGGAAACTCCAACTGGCGGGGTCCCGTCTGGTTCCCGCTCAACTACCTCCTGATCGAAGCGCTGCAGAAGTTCGACTACTACTTCGGCGAGGAGTTCAAAATCAGCGTGCCGATTGACGGCGGAACGCCCACCACCCTCTGGGGCGTTACCACGGAGCTTTCGCGGCGGCTGATCCGGATCTTTACCCGGGACGAGAGGGGACGGCGTCCCTGCTTCGGTGGAACGGAGCTCTTCCAGACGGACCCGCACTGGCGGGACCTCCTGCTCTTCCACGAGTACTTTCACGGGGACAACGGGGCGGGCATCGGAGCCAGCCATCAAACCGGCTGGACGGCGCTGGTGGCAAAGCTCATCCAGCAAAGTGGGGAGTAGACGGGCGGACTGTGGCTTCGATTGTGATCCAGTTCACAACATTCGGCTATTACTTTCGGTCATACTCCCTGTGAATTCAGTCCCTCGTTTCCGGATCGCTTCCCCGGTCGCTTCCCGACCCGGACGCGCGGCATTCGCGACGGGAGCGAGGGGGCGTTGACCGGGAGGGTGGTACGATGATCGATCCGGACGGCCCCAGGCGACCACCGTCGCAGGGAGCTCCTGAAGCACGCGAGACCCCGGCGGGAGGCGCCGGCAGTGGCAGTCCCGCGAACGCGGCCTCCTTACCCCCGCCGGAGTCGGGTGGAGTACCGCCGGTCATGCCGCCGCACGACCCGGCGCACACGGACACACCGCTCTGAGGGTGAGGGACCGTGGAGGGGTCCGGCGGACGGAGGCCAAAGCCTCACACCGCGCTGGTGAACCCTTCCAGCCGATCCAGGACCAGCGCGCCGGCGCCCATCACCCCCGCATGATCGCCGAGCCGCGCCTGCACAATCTCGGCTGTCTTTCGCTGGAGCGGCACGGCCCGGCTCTCCACCGTGCGCCGGATCGGGTCGAGCAGCAGGTCGCCGGCCTGCGAGATCCCGCCGCCGATGACGAACCGCTCCGGGTTCAGCATATTGATGAGGTTGGCGGCGCCGACTCCGATATAGAAGCCGATCTCATCCAGCACTTCCAGCGCAAGCGCGTCGCCTTGCTGCGCCGCCTGGCTGATCAGCGCCGGGGTAACCGCTCCGCGCCCGGCCAGCTCCCGGAGCTTCGAGGCGCGCCCCGCCTGCAGCTTGCGGTCCGCGCGCTCGATGATGGCGTCCCGGGCGCACATTGCTTCCCAGCACCCGAAGTTGCCGCACCCGCAGCGCCGGCCGGCCGGGTCGACGGTATGGTGCCCCACCTCACCGATCGAGCCGTTCGGCCCGATCAGCAGCTTTCCATCCACCACGAAGGCGCCGCCGATGCCGGTGCCCAGGGTGATCATCACCATGTTCCGGACGCCTTTGCCGGCGCCGTACGTCAGCTCACCCAGGGCCGCGCATTTGGCATCATTCAGGATGAACGCGGGGAGCCCCAGCCCCTGGCTGACGGTCGGGCCGATCGGGACGTCCTTCCACTGCGGAAAATTGGGAGACCAGAAACAGATGCCGGTGGCGCCGTCCATGATGCCCGGCAAGCCGATTCCGACCCCGAGCACCCGATCCGGCCCGACCCCCTGCGCGTCCATCGCCTCCCGCGCGGCGGCCACGATCTGCCCCAGCGTCGCGGCGGGCTGCTGCTCCTGAAGAGACGGCCGCCGTGCCTCCCGGAGAATCTCCCCGGCCCGCGAGATCAGGGCGGCGCGCACGTTGGTGCCCCCCAGGTCCACGCCGATCAAAAACGGTGTCTCGTTCGTCATCGATTGCTTGCTCGCTCCAACTGATCCTATCACGCTCCTCGTCCGCCGGCCGTGCCCGGGAGCGCGTGCGGCGAGACCGGCCGCCCTCACGCCGGGAGTGGCTTGCCCTTGGTTTCCGGAGCGAGCGCGGTGCCGACGAAGCCCAGGAGGTACACGGAAGTCACGACCGTTGCGGCCATCGTGTAGCCGCCGCCGATCGGGAGACCGTGGGTTTTGAAGTAAACGGCGAGCCCGCCGAGCATGAACGGCGCGCCGGCGGCCAGGATCCGGGCGGCGTTATAACAGAAGCCGCAGCCGGTGGTACGGAGGCGGGTGGGGAAGAGCTCCGGGAAAAAGATGGTAAAGCCGGACAGCGGGCCCAGCGTGCCGAACCCCATGATGGGGGCCAGCACCACGGCCCATGAATAAGCGGCGGCGCCTTTTCCGCCCACACCCCAGAAAAACGCCAGCACCGTGAGCCACGCCACGGCGTACCACGCGACGAATGCCGACTTACGGTTCGTCCGCTCGGCCAGGACGGCGAACGCATAGGCGCCGATGAACGAGCCGAAGTTCTGCAGGAAGAACATCGCGCTCACCTGCCCGTCGATCGTCGCCTTCGCCACGTGTCCCGCCTGCAGCTCGGCACGCACCATATCGGTGCTGAAGAAACCGACTCCCCAGATCGCCCCGACGCCGGCGGTGGCCATGAGCATGGCCGCAACCAGGTTCCGCCGCAGCACCGGGTGGGTGAACAGCTCGGCGATGTTTCCCAGCTCCTGCCCGAGGCTCTTCGCCTGGTGCCACTGCTCCGGCTCCTTCACGGAACGCTGGATCCAGAAGAGGAGCAGCGCGGGAGCAGCGCCGATGAAATAGACCAGCCGCCAGTGGGTGTCCAGGCTGCCGAGACCGCGCGCCATGCCGAACGTGATCACGGCGGCCATCATGTTGCCGACCGCGGAGAGGGCCTGCAGCAATCCCAGTGCCATCGCCCGGGAGCGCTGGGGAAAGACCTCCGCCACCAGCGCCGCCCCCGCGGCCCACTCCCCGCCCACACCAATGGCCGTCATGAAGCGCATCAGCGCGTAGACCTGCCACGAATGAACGAACGGCGCGCCGCTCAGGCCCGTGAAGAGGGCGTAGATCAGGATCGTGAGCATCATCGTGCGGGTCCGGCCGAGCCGGTCGCCCAGCATCCCGAAGGCGAAGCCGCCGATCGACCATCCCAGCAGGAAGATGCTGGTGACCCAGCCTCCCACTTCCTTGGCGTGTTCCCGAACCGCGTCTACCGGAAGACCGCTCTGCTGGTGGAGCAGGTCCACCAGGGAGGGCTGCCGTACCAGGTTGTACAGGTTCTGGTCCATCGTGTCGAACAGCCACCCCAGCGCAGCGATCAGGAGGACCACCCAGCAGTAGCGATCCAGTCCCTGGTACCAGCGGGGTGCGGGAGCATCGGCGGTTGCGGCGGATTTCGACATCGAGGAGCCTGCATCAAGAAGCCGGAACCGGAGTTCCGAGCGGGAAAACGGCCTACCACCACACGTTCGGCTTCGTCTGAGCCAAGACCTGCGGCCGTGCGAGCGGAGCACCTGTACGCCGAATCAGGCAGGCCCTTTTTGGGCCTGCCTGATCTGGAACTTCAACCTCCGGCGGTGAGTGCTAGACGGTCAGCATCTCGTCCGTGATGTGGACCTTCGTGCCCGTCTCCATCGCTTTCAGTGAGGCGAGCACGCAGGCTACGTCCGCGAGGCCCACCCGACCGTCGCAGAACGGCTTCCGCTTCGTGCGGATGCAGTCGACCCAGTCCTCCAGAGACAGCGCCCAGTTGTTCTTGCTGACCCCGCTGTTGGCCAGCGTCTGGCCCGCCGTCTTCGCGCGCTTGTCCTGGTGCGTCGTCGCGCCCGCGTCCAGCAGGATCGCTTCCTTACCGCCGACCTTCGTCTTGTTCTGGGAGTACTTGGCGAATTCCAGCTCCTCGGCGGACTGCTCCTTCGCAATCAGGCTCCGGCCCGGCATCTCGCTGGTGATGAGCGTGCCTTTGATGCCCATGAACTGCTCGGTGAACTCGTCGAACGCGTTCGTCTGGATCGACTGGTACTGGAGCTTGGCGCCGTTCGGGTACTCGAAGACCACCTGCACGTTGTCATAGATCGTGCGGCCGTCCTTGTAGTGATCGAGCCCGCCGATGCCGACCACGGAGGTCGGATGCATCCCCAGGAACCAGTTCGTCACGTCGATCTGATGGCTGCCGAGTTCCGCCATCAGGCCGCGGGAATACTCCTTGTACAGGCGCCAGTTGAGGAGCCGCTCGTACTTCTGGTCCGGCACGGCGCGCCGCCAGCTCCCATTGCGATTCCACTGGGCGCGGACGTGCGTGATGTCACCGATATATCCCTTCTTGATCATCTCCAGCGCGTGGTGGTAATCGGGGCTGTAGCGGCGCTGGTGTCCGATCTGCAGGATCTGCCCGGTGCGGTCCGCCGTGTGTACCATCTTCTTGGCGTCCTCGATGGTGTACGCCATCATCTTCTCGCAGTAGACCGCCTTACCGGCATTCAGTGCGTCAATGGAGATGGGGGCGTGAATCCAGAGCGGCGTCGCAACGCCGACGCCCTGCACGTCCTTACGCTCCAGCAGCTTGCGATAGTCGCTGTAGCCCTGGCACTTCCCGCCGCTCTTGGACAGCGTCCCGTTCCCGATCTCGAGCGCCTTCGTGAGGTTCGGCTCGTAGATATCGGCGATCGCCACGATCTCGACTCCGGGCATCGCCGCCAGCTGCCGGAGATCATTCTGGCCCTGGATCCCGCTGCCGATCCAGCCGAGCCTGACCGGCTCCAGATCTCGCCGGTCCGCGGCACGGGCGGCGGCCGCCGCCGGATCGCGAGCGGCCTCCAGGGCGCGCGCAACCACGGGCGGCATGCCCATTGCCAGCGCGGTGGCCAGGGTGCCGGTCTTCAGCGCGTCGCGCCGGGAGAGATTCTTCTCGTCGCTCATGGCGGTCCTCCTCCGTGCCGTGCCCGGTCTCCCCGGAGCGGCACCATGCGGTAAGATGGGGCGTGCGCCCCCGTTGATGCGAGGCGAGTTACTCCGCCTCATCCAGTTGCCGAAACGGTGCGTGGCCGAGCGTCAGCACCGGGGGCCGGCCAGGCGCCCCCCCCTCGGGGACCAGCACCACGCCGGCTTCGGCGCGCGCGGCGCATAGCTCCCGCGCGCCGCGGATGCCGTCCACAAATGCTCCGGTCGAAAGGGCGTCCGTATCGGTGGCCGTATCGGCAAGCACCGTGGCGCTGCGAACCCCTTCGGCGGGCC
>CAYQDT010000020.1:0-6984 GCA_964416225.1 uncultured bacterium | reverse complement strand
GAGGATATGGCTAAACCGCCGGCCGTCGACCTCGAAAAACTGCTCGTAATCCCCCGATGTGGAGAGGGCCCGGTCCCGGAGCGCGATTACGCCGAGCCGCCGGTCGCGGCGAGACGGGTCGCACAGGCCGACTTCCCATGCATCCGAGCCGGGCGGGGCACCCAGCCCGTACACCGTGCTCGTGCCTCCATGGACGAGGGCCGCCGGGATCCGGAGCTCGCGCAGAACCCGGACCGCGGCGTCTACCGCATAACCTTTCCCAATCGCGCCGAGATGCACCTCCACCCCGTCTCGCAGGAAATGCACCGTCTGTTCCGCGGCATCCAGAACCAGGTGCCGCACTCCCACCCGTTCCCGCGCGGCCGCGACCTCCTCCGCGCCGGGCAGGCGGCCGTGCCCGCGGAAAAAGCCCCAGCACCGGATGAGCGCCCCCATCGTGGGATCGAAGGCCCCGTCCGTCTCCGCCGAGAGGGCCAGCGCCCGCGCCAGCAAATGGTACAGTGAGGCCTCGAGCCGGACCGGCCCGTACGCGGCGCGGTGGTTCAGGTCGGTAATAACGCTGTCCCGCCGGTAGTGGCTCAGCCGCTCTTCCAGCCGCTCGACCTCGTCGAGAGCCTGATTTCCCGCATCCCGCAGGTAATCCGCCGGACCGCCGACGAGGATCGCCTCGAACTCCGTCCCCATGGACGCACGGCGGACGCGGACGATGTTGGAATTTAACGAATTACTGCTCAAGGTCTCTTGTCGAGCAAAGCAGGACGGATGATACCACCCGCGCCGGGGCACGCCCGAACGCCGTCTCTCCGCCGTTGCGCCTATCCTTCCGGCCGACCTGCACGGCCTTCGGACGCCGGGCGCCCCGCGAGAGCCGGGTCCGGAACGGGGCGCTTCCGCCTCCGCACCTATCCCGCCAGCCGCTCGACGCGCGGCTGCTCCCAGCCGAGGGCGCGAAACACGGTGAGGTAATCCTCCAGCCGGAGCTTATCCGGCGAGCGGCCGGTGAGCGCGGCACATGCCGCCTCGACGGCGTTCGTGCCGAAGGAGCGGCCGTTGAGACTGGGGGTGGTGGTGATGAGCAGCTCCGCGCCGCGCTCCTTGAGCGCCTCGACGTCCTTCGGGGTGGTGGTGTTGGTGAGGACCGCCTTTCCCTTCAGCGAGCCGGGCTCCCGGGGCATCCGCTTCGCAATGAACTTCCAATCTCCGGCGAGAACATCCGCCCACCGATACCAATCGCCGTATTTCGGCACGTCTTTGCTCTCGCCCGTCGGATAGAGCCACTCGAACGGCACATATTGGGTCACGATGGGGAGGAGCGCGCGGGTGAGGCGCACCGTGGCGGACCACGACTTGAGAGGCACCGGCACCTCCAGCGCAAACATCAGATCGCCGACCACCACCTCCGCGCCGGCCGCGCGCAGTGCCTCCGCCATCCCCCAGCGGTCCACCGCGCAGACCATGAGTACCCGCTTGCCCTTGAGCGGCAAGACGCCGCTCTCGGTCACCTGCCGCACCACGTGCGGCTCCCAGTACTGCTTCAGACCGGAACCGTCGCACACCGGCTTGTGGTGCACCACGGCCGCCATCTGGTCCGCCATGCGCAGGGCGTATTTCCGGTCTCCGGAGAACAGGTAGCGATTGATCCCGCCGAGACCGATGGCGGCCACCTCGTCCGCATGGTCCAGCTCCCGAAGTGCGGCCGTGTACTTCTCATAGTCCAGCCCCACTCCGCGGCGCTCGATCGTGAGCGGCTCGCCGAGCGGGGAAAGGTCGGCCTGCCAATCCCGCGACGGCGACCCGAGCGATACACTGACCACGCGACGCATCTGACCTCCTTGCTCCTGCACACATTGCCTGCTCGTTCGGGGTGGGGGGCAGCGCGCCCTCCATTGAGCTCGGGGGCCTAGGAAGCGCGCCGGAGGGTCAGATAGGAGACTTCGGGCGGGCAGTTGATCCGGATCGGAACGGAGATCACGCCGAGCCCGACGTTCGTGTAGACCAGGGACCGACTGTCCTTCACGCGCTCCAGTCCGATCGGGTAGCGCTGTCCCCCGCGCGGGTAGTGCACCGGCAGACCGGGAATCCGCACCTGGCCGCCATGCGTGTGCCCGGAGAGCTGCAGCGGAACGCCGCACCGCGCGGCGCAGTCCGCCAAGTTCGGCTCATGGCAGAGCAGTGTCCGGAACGCGCCCCGGGGCACCCTCTTCAGCGCGGCGTCCAGGTCCGCCATGTGAGCGAGCATGTCATCCACACCGCAGAGCCACCAATCCGTGCCGCGGGTGTGGATGGGGACGGAGCGATTTCGCAGCACCTCGATCCCGGCGTGCCCGAGCTCCGCGGTGATCGCGTCCGCGCCGTGAGACCAGTGGTCGTGGTTGCCGAGGACGGCAAAGACGCCGTGCGGGGCGCGCAGCGGGGCGAGCGCGCGGGCACAGCTTTCGGCATAGGAAACGCGGTCCGTGACGAAATCGCCGGTGAGCACGATCAGGTCCGGACGGAGCCCGTTCGCCAGCGCGGTCCCCCTGCGAATCACGGCCTCATCGACCATCGCGCTCCGGTGGAGATCACTCATCTGGCAGATGGTGAACCCCTCCAGCGCCTCCGGCAGGTCCGGAATGGGGATGGTGCACCGGTAGACGCGCGGAAAGTGCCGCTCGCCGAAGGCGGAGAGGAGCCAGCCACCACCGGAAACCGATGCGGCGGTTCCGAGCGCCGCCCGGATGAAGAGGCGCCGCCGCCACCGAAACCGCCGTCCCTCCCGCTGCGGATCCCGTTCAATCTGCATCACCTAATTCGTGCGCTCCCCAACAGCCGCGGCCACGCGGTCCTTCACCCGCGTCGCCAGGTGCGGCGCGGTGAGCCGCAGCCGCGCGTAGTCCTGTTCGAACGCGGCGCTCACCTCCGGGCTCTCCCGCCGGCTCATCACCAGCAGCTCCTCGTCCACCACTCGCTCGAGGACGCGCGGCGCCTCCGGAGTTTCCCGTTCCGCGCTCCGAGCCAGCCGCAGCCGGTCGTCCGGCTGCGGCGCTCGATCCGCGCGAGAGAGGTCGGCAGCCGCGCGCTGGCAGCGCGCCGCGAGCTCCCGCAGCCTCCGATCACGCGGGTTTCGCGGATCCGGAGCGGCGCCTTTTAACAGCGCGTGCGCCGCGTGGTCCTCTCCCAGGCGGAAGAAGAGCTCGGCGCCCGCTTCCCGCGCCCGCTCCGAGAGCAGCGGTCGCCGAACCAGCTCCGTCAGGGCGCTTTCCGCGCCTTCCGCATTTCCCATGTCCAGTGCTTGCCGGGCCTGAGCGAGCAGGCGGACCTCCGCGCCTCGGCCCGAGGCCAGGAGGAACCCGGCGGCCGCCAGAGCGATGACCGGGGTCAACCAGAGCCACAAGACCGGACGCCTGGACGGTCGTTTGGCGGGGCGGGGTTGGGCACCGGGTTCGGAAGCGGTGGAGGACATGGCTCGCGAAAACTCCTCTCCACCAGTGGATACGTGCGCACCCGCGCTGAGTTCCCCGACGTAACTCTTGCGGGCCCGGGTCCGTCACTACCCCGACAGGCGTACCGCCCCGGATTCCATGCTGCTCGAGAACCCTTTCTTTACCCGCGAACTGCGCGCGCTCAGCCGCAAGCGCTTCATGCCGTACGGGGTGCTGCTCCTGCTCTCCGCGGGCCTGCTGGTCTTCCCCGTCTGGCTGACGTACGCGGGCCCGGGAACTTCACCCGGCGAGATGCAGCTGCGGTTTTCCTTCGCCCTGGTGGTGCTGCTGGCGGCACATGCGTCCGTCTGCTATGCTGCCGGACGAAACCTGGGAGAGCGGGTCTTCGCGGAAGAGCAGCGCGCGAATACGCTGGAGCTCCTGCGGCTCGTATCCATGCATCCGCTCCGCTGGCTGCTCCTGAAGCTCGCCTTCCCCGCCTACTTCCTGCTGCTCGTCTGGCTGGCGCCCCTACCCCTGTACCTCGGCTTCGTGCTGCGCGGTTATCCCTATGTCTACCCGCGTACGCTCGCGACTCCGGCGGTCCTGGCACTGTGCGCGGGCCTCGCGGGCCTCTCCGCAGGTCTGCTCGCCCCGCCGGAAGCCGGCCGCCGCATGGCCGGGCTCCGGAAGCGCCTCTCGCCCGCCGACGTGATCACCAACCTCGCGCGCGCGGGCCTTGGCCCCTGGATCGCGGTAGTCCTCTGCGCGCTGGGCATCGACTGGCTCCACGGCTGTTACTCGGGCACTCCGGGCTTCCTGGAAAAGCGCTTCTTCAATACCGTTCTTTCCACGGACCGCGGCCTCGCCGTCCTCGTGGGGAGCTATTTACTCGGCGCACTGCTCTCCGCGTGGTCGGTCGCGGACCCGGTCAGTCGCGGCGCCGGCCGGGCCGCCTCCCTGGCGCGGAGCCTGGCGGTGGCCGTGGCCTACACCCTGTTCCTGGGCTATTCCTGGCCCGGCGCGGCGTCGTGGAGCCAGGCACTGATGGTCGGAATTCCGGTTCTCTTTCTCGTATCCGGCTACACGTCGGAGCGCCGGAAACGGAGGCGCCCGGAGGACCCGTGGAGCGCGCTGGAGGTGGCGCGGCTGCGCTCGAATTCCGACAACCCGGTCTTCATCCGCGACCTCCGGGTCACGCTGCGTGCGGCCAGCCTCCTCCGGCAGGCGCTCGGGGTCTGGAGCCAGCTCATGCTCGTCACGCTGATGTTCCTCGCCGCGCTGGGAGCAATCGGGCTCTCGCTGGGACGAGGGCTGCCCGTGCTCTCTCGCTTGGGGATCGATGATTTCGTTCGCGTGGCGGCGGGGACGTGGACGTGCATCGCGTACCTGATGCTGATACCGGCCCTCCTCGGGATCGGAGCGCGCGCCGGCCGGCAGTGGATGGGCGAGTGGCGCCAGAACACCGTGGGCCAGCTGCTCCAGACCCCGCTGTCCGGAGAAGAGGTGGTGCGCGGGCGGGGTGCGGCGGCGCTCCTGCTGGGCGCCGTGCGGGCCGCGCCCCTCGCGGGAATGTTCCTGGTGGGCACCCTGCTCGCCGGCTGGTGGGGGCAGATGGTCGGCTGGTTCCTCACCCTGGGGTGGTTACTCGCCGCCGGGCTGATGCTCGCCGCCGGCGCCGCCGGCCCGGGAGCCGGTCGCCCGGAGCGCGGGTCGAAGCGGGTAGGGGCGTACACTGCCGCGCCGGGGCTATCCGGCCTCATCCTGGTGGCGGAGGCGGTCCTGTTCGTGGCGCTGCTGATCGGACTGCCGGAGCTCGGGCTCCATCGGGGCGACTTTTTCCAGACCTACGCGGCCGCGACCTGCTGCGCGAACCTGTTCTTCGCGTGGCTCATCTTCCACCGCTCGGCGGCGGACGTGGAGCGGCTGCGTCGGACCGATCTTCAGTAGAACGCGCCGCCCCGGCGGTCCGACGGCTGCCGACACCCCGGGAGTCCCGAAGGTGCAGCCGCCCGGTGACCGGGGGCCCCGGCCGAGACGCGGAAAGGCGCCTCGAGGGGCGGACGGTGCTACCGGCGGTGCCGACACGGGCGCATCAAACGGTCACCGCTATCGCCCGCCATCGGCTTAACGGCGACGGCTCATCCGGTCTCAGTGCGTGAGAGAACGGCCGGAGCCGCGATATGCCGGTCCAGCCGTCCTCTCGCCACCGGCGCCGGGTCAGTCCAGTTCTTTGAAGAGCCGGCTCACGGCCGTGCGCGCCGCCAGCGCTTCGAGCACTTCCGTATGGCGCTCCTTCTCGCGCAGGACCGGTTTCACCACCCGCTCCACGCGCTTGTCTCCGGAGGCCGAAGCGGCACGCTGCAGGGTAATCCAGCCCAGCTTGGACTGGCAGTGGCCCGCCACGACACCGGAGATTCCGTCACCGAGCGAATCCGCGGCGTCGGCGCCGGAGACGTCCGCGCCCAGATCCCGCGCCAACTGCTCCAACATGTCCCGGTGCCGTTCCACCTGCGCCCGCACGTCCAAAAGCGGCCCCGCCTCGCCGGCGGCCAGTGCTGTGAGGGCAACCGCCTGCGCACGCTCCCGCCGAAGCGTGTCCCGAATGACCCCTTCCACCGCTGCTTCATCCAGTGCGGAAGCCACCCGGATGGGGGCGGTCACCTCCAGCGGAAAGCTTACGAAGCTCTCCTCATGCAGTGCGCCCAGACCCGGCGCCGCGTCTCCCTTCTTGGGGATGCGGCCACCTTTGCCGGAGCGGCCGCGTCCGCCTCGTCGTCGCTGATCAGCCATTCAACACCTCAATCCGCATGCTCATTCGGAGAATCCGGGTGCGCCGGGGCACGCAGGTCGCCCGGTTCTGCCGCGTCCCGGCTCTCCATCGACGCGCCGCCGGGGTGGGGCTCGCCTTCGATTTCCGCTGCGTACTCCTCGGCGGCGGTTGCCGCTTCCACCTCCGTGGGGGCTTCGACCGGAGGCGGCGGCACCGTCGAGGTCGAGGCGGACAGCCCCGGGACGGTCCCTTCCCAGTGCTCAGATGGCGCGGCCGAGGCATGCTCCTCCGCGCTCTCCGCCTCCGAACGCTCCGGCGCCACGTGGACGGCTTCCGCAACCGTAGCGGCATCCTCCGCGTCGGGCGCGGCTCCGGCTTCCGCGGCGACCTCGTCCACGGTGCCCGGGCCGTCCGGCTCCGCCGCATCATCCACGCGCTCGTCCAGCTCGAGCGACTCTTCCCCGCCGAGGACCTCGACGTTGCTCTCCGCGCCTCCGGCACCTTCCTCGGCTCCGGTTACGCCGTCGACTTCCGCGAATCCCTGCTCGTCCTGATCTTCCTGCTCCTCCGGTTCTTCCTCGGCGTCCTCGGCCTCAGCGACCGCCGCTCCCCGCGCCGCGCCGATGGCCCGGTCCGTCAGCAGCGTGGGGCGGATCTTGGTGATGCGCCAGACGACGCCGGTGCCGCCGTACGGCTCCAGGCCGCTCTCCCGGTTCAACTGAAGCTCGCCCATGTCCACCACGTACAGCACCTCGCCGCTCGGATCGAAGCGGACGTCGTACGGGCGCTCCAGCCCGCCGGTGTTGCCCG